>JBEKJN010000264.1:0-4089 GCA_050011235.1 Verrucomicrobiota bacterium
GTCCAAAATCGTGTTCACGAAAGTGACGGCCACTCGTAACGGTCGCGGCTTTTGATGAAAGTTTCCGCCGGTCAATTCCATGACCCGCCTCGATCAAGCGTTGGTTGAACGCGGCCTTTGCGAAAGCCGCGAAAAAGCCAGACGCGCCGTCCTCGCCGGCCAGGTCCGTGTCAACGCCCAGTCCGCCCGCAAACCCAGTGACCCGGTCAAGCCCGATGACGCCCTCACGCTCGATGCCGGCGAAAAATACGTGAGCCGCGGCGGCCACAAGCTCGAACACGCGCTCAAGCAATTTCAACTCGACGTGGCCGGGCGGGTCGCGCTCGACCTCGGCGCGTCCACCGGCGGGTTTACCGATTGCCTGCTCCAGCATGGCGCGGCCAGGGTTTATGCCGTGGACGTCGGCCGGGGCCAGCTCGCCTGGAAGCTCCGCCAGGACCCGCGCGTGATCGTGATGGAAAAAACCAATGCGCGCCTTTTGACCGCCGCCCAATTTCCCCCGCCATTCGCGCCCGCGGACATGGCGGTGATTGATTGCTCGTTCATTTCGCTGCGCAAAATCCTGCCCGCCGCCGTTCCGTTGTTGAAACCGGACGGCCAAATCGTCGCGCTCATCAAACCGCAATTTGAAGCCGGCAAGGCCGAGGCTGACAAGGGCCGCGGCGTGATTCGCGATGCCGCCATCCATGAACGCGTCCTGGAGGAACTGCGAAAATTTGTTGGCGAGCAGTCTGGCCTTCGCTGGCGGAATGTGGTTGAATCCCCCCTGCTCGGCCCCGCCGGCAACAAAGAATTTTTGGTGCTGATTGAAAAAATTCGCTGACCAAATCAAACGCGTCGGCCTCATCGGCAACGCCGACAAGCCCGGCTGCGCCGGCATTCTGCGCAAAGCCGCGCGGCTCATCCAGCGCGCCGGACGCAAGGTGGTTCACCACGCCGACACCGCGGCGCTGGCGCGCGAGGCGGATTTGCTGCTCGTCTTTGGCGGCGACGGCACGATGTTGCACGTCGCCCGCGAAATCGCCGGGTCCACCACCCCCATGCTCGGCATCAACCTCGGCGGCCTCGGTTTCCTGACCGCCGTTCCATCCGACGGACTGGCGCGCGCGCTGAATCACATTTGGAAGGGCGAATTTCAGTACGAATCCCGTGTCCTGCTGGAAGCCGGCGGGACCTGCAACGGCCAGCTCATTCACGAAAACGCGCTCAACGACATCGTTGTCGGTCGCGGCGCCGTGTCGCGGCTGATTGGCCTGGACGTGAGCGTGAACGGCGAATGGGTCACACGCTACCGCTGCGACGGATTGATTGTCAGCTCGCCGACGGGTTCGACGGCCTATTCACTGGCGGCGGGCGGCGCGGTGATTTTTCCGACCGCCGACGTTCTCGCGCTGGTGCCCATTTGTCCGCACACCATGTCGAACCGCCCGTTGATTTTGCCGCTGGCCTCGACCATTGGCATCAAGGCCATCAGCCCGGCGCCCGCAACCATCCTGAGCGCGGACGGCCAATTGGTCGGCGAACTCGATGCCGGCGATGCCGTGACGATTCGCCGCAGCCGCCGCACCGTGCGCCTGATGCACCTGGCGGACAATTCGTTTCTGGAAGCCTTGCGCCGCAAATTGCACTGGCGCGGAGCCTATTTGTGAAATGAAAACAACTAGACGAGAGCCGAGAGCCGAGAGTCAAGGGCGCAAATTCGCGCCT
Source organism: Verrucomicrobiota bacterium (assembly GCA_050011235.1). Classification (GTDB taxonomy): domain Bacteria; phylum Verrucomicrobiota; class Verrucomicrobiia; order Limisphaerales; family UBA11358; genus UBA11358. Next base: position 1,708 of record JBEKJN010000264.1, read on the forward strand.
GCATCCAGACTTTTGATCCTCTCCGCACTCTGCACTCCGTACTCCGAATTCCGCACTCCGAACTCCGAATTTTAGCCATGGTTCGCCTCAAAGACATTGCCCAAAAAATCGGCGTCTCCGTAATGACGGTTTCCAAGGCGCTGCGCGACGAACCCGACGTGTCGGCGGCGACGCGGTCGCGCATCAAGCTGCTGGCGCAACAAATGGGTTACGTTCCCGACTCGACCGCGCAGGGGTTGCGCTCGCGCACCACGAAGCTGTTCGGCGTCGCCATCCCGTCCATCACCAACCCGATTTTCGCGCGGGTGTTTTTTGCCCTCGAGGAGAAGGCGCACGAACTGGGCTACGACCTCCTGCTCGCCCACACGCAAAACCTGCCGGAACGCGAAGAATTTTGCATCCGGCGGTTCTTGTCGCGCCGCGTGGACGGTTTGTTCATCTCACCAGTTTATCGCATGGACCCGGAGGCCCGCATCTATCAGGAATTGCTCACGCGCCAGACGCCGACCGTTTTGCTCGGCCCGCCCGCGCCGTTCTGCAAAACGTTCGTGAGCGTGGAAATCGAGGAATTGATCGCCAGTTACACCGTCACGCAACATTTGTTGAAACTGGGGCACAAACGCATCGCCTGTCTCACCGGCCCGTCCGCCTCGCCGTGGGCGCAGGAACGCCTGGAAGGCTATCGCCGCGCGCTGCGCGAAGCCGGCCTGGACGTGGACGACCGGCTCATCTTTCAAGCCGGCAGCACGATTGAAGACGGCGCGAAAGCCACGCTGCAAATGCTCAACGAATCGAGCAACGCCACCGCCGTCCAGGCGGTGAACGACATGGTCGCCGTCGGCTGCGCCGAAACCCTGCTCGCACAGGGCTTGCGGATACCGGAGGACATTTCGGTCGCGGGGTTCGGCAATATCATGGTCGCCGAACATTTTCGCGTGCCGATGACGACGATTCGCCAGCCGAAATACCGGTTGGGCGTCGCCGCGGTGGAAGCGATGATGCAACTGCTGAAAGGCCAGCGCCCGGAAATCAAACGCCTGCCCGCCGAATTCATCGAACGCAAGAGCACCGCCCCGCCGAAAGCCGTCACCCCCGCCGCCGCGCCCAAGGGCAGTGAATAAACGCGGTTTCGGGGAGCACACGCGCCCCGCGTGTAGATTCCAGCGCCTCGCTGGAATCATCCGAAATTCGTTGGACGACATTTGTCGGCGGTGTCTTAATCTTAATCCTGCTCTTAATCATACTCCCTTTCCCGGTTGATTAAGATTACGATTATGAATTGAGATTAAGACACTACCCATTTGCCCTGTCCTTTGTGCGAAACTGAACCTATTATTGAGACCGGGCGCGAACTGGACGGCCAGACCTACGACGAATTTCCCGAACGCCGTCAAATCCCCGTTCCCGATTTGCAATTCCGACGGAATGCTTTGCAACAATTCGAAGCTAAATCGGTTTGACGCGCCTTCATCCTTTAGCCTCAACTCTCAACAAACCATTGCCACCGCTGTTTCTCGGGCGCACACTCGAAGTCACCATGTCAGCTGGGTTTGATGCAGTTAGCCGCGCGGCGCAACTTTACGCGGTAAAGGGTAAAGAGCTTGTGGCGGATTTTCGGGCCAACGAGAAATTCGTGGAAAATAGTGCGAAACTTTTTGTGAAAGTATAGAATCAGCACGTGCCCTCGACGACCAAATATCCAGAACCGAAAGAAGACGACGGCGTTCTGCTGCGTTTGCGCGAGGACTACCAGCAAGCGGTGCTCGACATGTTCGACACGGACACCGCAGCGAGCAAGGTTCGGCCACGGCTTGATGTTGTCGGCCACACGTCCAACTTTCTTGACAACATGCGGCTGCCTGTTCACCGATGGTTTCGCTACAGCGCGGGGTTTTCCGCTGAATGGGTGAAATGGCTGCTCGCCGAAAGAAACGGGCGCGAGTTGCGGGTGCTTGACCCATTTGTTGGATCAGGCACGACTTGTCTGGCCTGTGACGAGATGGGCGTTCCCTCCTACGGCTTGGAGGCGCATCCGTTTGTGCATCGGGTCGCTCGCGCCAAGTTGAGTTACGCTGCCGACCCGGAGCGGTTCCTGTCCAAGGCGGAGAGCGCGTTCCGTTTCACCAGAACAGCACAGGCCGCAAACGGTTACCCGGAACTCATCCAAAAATGTTTCAGCCCTGAAACTCTCGACTTTCTCGACCGCTTTCGCCGCGCCGTGGAAGCGGAACAAGACGGCACGCGCGAGGCGGAATTGCTGTGGATGGCGCTCGTCTCGTCGCTGCGCGTGGTATCCAAGGCGGGCACGGCACCGTGGCAATACGTGTTGCCGGGCCGGCGCAAGACCACGCCGCCAGCGCCTGAAATTGCTTTGCACAAGGC
>JBEKJN010000265.1:0-4084 GCA_050011235.1 Verrucomicrobiota bacterium
CTTTGTTTCCTTCGTTGGCTTCTGTAGAAATTCCTGTGTATCTCGCATAAAAAAACTTCGTTCCTTTGTTCCTTTGTTGTTAAATTTCCCACCACATGAAGTGGACACAGACTCTAATTCCTACGTTACGCGAACCGCCCGCCGAGGCGGAAATCCTGTCGCACAAATTGCTGTTGCGCGCCGGGCTGATCCGCAAGCTGGCTGGTGGCGTTTACACCTTTCTGCCGCTCGGCCTGCGCGCGCTGCGCAAGGTCGAGCAAATCGTCCGCGAGGAGATGGACCGCGCCGGCGCGCTCGAAATGCTCATGCCCGCGCTCCAGCCGCCGGAAATCTGGCAGCAAAGCGGACGCTACGAAACCGCGCGCGATGTGCTGTTCAAGGTCAAGGACAGCGCCAGCCGCGAATGGGTACTCAGCCCGACAGCCGAGGAGGTCATCACGGGTGTGGCCGCGAGCGAGATCAATTCCTACCGGCAGTTGCCGAGGAATTTTTACCAGATCAGCGTGAAGTTCCGGGACGAAATCCGTCCGCGCTTCGGTCTGATGCGCGCCCGCGAGTTCATCATGAAGGACGCCTACAGCTTCGACGTGAACGACGAGGCATCGCAGGTTTGTTACCAGAAAATGTATGACGCCTACGCGCGCATTTTTGAGCGGTGCGGGTTGAAAACGTTTCCCGTTGAGGCTGACACCGGTGTCATCGGCGGCAAATTTTCGCACGAGTTCATGGTGCCGGCGGAGACCGGCGAGAACGAGGTCGTTTATTGCGAAGCCTGCGGTTACGCCGCGAACATCGAGAAGGCGACCAGCGGCATCCCCAAAACCGCCGCGCGCGAAATTGGCGCGGCCATTCAGAAATTTGCCACGCCCGGCGTTGTCACCATCGAGGCGCTGACCAAGGCGCCTTACAGCGTTCCGGCAAATCGCCAGATCAAGACGCTCGTTTACATCGCCGACAGCAAGCCGGTCATTGTTTTGATTCGCGGTGACGACCAGTTGAATGAAGCCAAACTTGCCGGTTTGCTCGGCACAATCTTTCGTCCGGCGACTCCGGAAGAAATTTTCAATGCCTTGGGCGCGCATCCGGGCAGTTTGGGAGCTGTCGCAAGCACGTTGGAACGCCGAGCACCGCCTCGGCACGAGAACCAGCCTTCGCCACAGGCCGAGCCGGTGCTCGGCGCTCCGCAAATTTTCGCTGACGGACGCCTGCGCGGTGCGAATGGCATGACCACCGGCGCCAACGAGGACGGTTTTCATTTCCGCAACGTCTCCATCGAGCGCGACATCAAGGTGGCGCAGTGGTTTGATTTGCGGACCGTCACCGTCCGTGAACCCTGCGTCAAGTGCGGCAAACCCTTAAAAATCCGCCGTGCGATAGAAGTCGGCCACGTTTTCAAACTTGGCACGAAATACAGCGAAAAATTCAATGCGTTGTTTCTCGACGAGACGGGCAATCGCAAGCCGTGCGTGATGGGTTGTTACGGCATCGGCGTCACGCGCACGTTGCAGGCGGTCATCGAACAGTGCAACGACAAGGACGGCATCATCTGGCCATTGAGTGTCGCGCCGTACCAGGTTTGCATCACGCCGTTGAACGTTGACCCAAACAACGAGGCGATGAAGCTGGCGGAAAAATTCTACGCCGAACTGACGGCGCGCGGCGTCGAAGTCATTCTGGACGACCGCGATGAACGCCCCGGCGTGAAATTCAAGGATGCGGACCTGGTCGGTTTTCCCATCCGGCTCGGCCTTGGCGAAAAATCATTGGCGAAGGGCGAAGTGGAAATCAAACCGCGCGGTGGGGCGATGCTGCCGGTGAAAATTTCCGAAGCGGTCGAACGTGTCGCGGCGATGGTCAAGCCGTGATCGTTTGAGATTGGTTGTTGACGGGAGATCTTCCATCCAGCGTGTCGCGGACGATTTTGGCGAGCATGTCGTGCGTGTAGGGTTTCTGGAGGAAATGTGCGCGGGTCTTCGCCAGCATTTCGGGGTTGACCTCGTTGGCGGTATAGCCGCTGGTGAAAATAATTTTCAAATGGGGCTGGCCGGCCAGCAGCCGTTGGGCGAGTTCCGCGCCGGAAATGCCGTCGGGCATGATCATGTCGGTGAGCAGCAAATCAATTTTGCCGCGGGTCTGGTTCCACATGCCGAGCGCTTCCTTGCCGGAGGAGGCTTCCAGGATCCGGTAGCCGTAGCTTTCGAGGATGTCGCGGGCCATTTCGCGCAGGACCGGTTCGTCTTCGACAAGGAAAATGGTTTCGGTGCCGCCGGTCACGGATTCAACCGGACCGGTCTTTTCTTCGACGATTTGCGCTGTTTGCATGGCGGCCGGGAAAAACACGTCGAAGGTGGCGCCTTCGCCGGGTTCGCTGTCCACTTCGATCCAGCCCTCATGTTGTTTGACAATGCCGTAAACGGTGGCGAGGCCGAGGCCGGCGCCTTTGCCGACATCCTTCGTGGTGAAGAACGGTTCAAAGATGCGGGCGCGCGTGGCGGAATCCATGCCAATGCCCGTGTCGCTCATGCGCAATCGCACAAAATTTCCGGCGCGCGCTTCGGGATGGATTTCGACATGGGCGGCATCCACCGCCACCGCGCCGAGGCCGATGGTAAGTTTGCCGCCTTTCGGCATGGCATCGCGGGCGTTGACGGCGAGGTTCATGATGACTTGTTCGACCATGCCGGTGTCGCCTTGCACGGACGGCAGTTCATCCGGCGGCTGAAATTCGAGGGTGATGGTTTCGCCGAAGAGGCGCTGCAACATTTTGCTCATGTTGCCGACAACTTCGCGCAGATCGAGCGGCCTGACCTGCATGACGTTTTTGCGGCTGAACATGAGCAGTTGGCGCGTGAGGCCGGCAGCGCGTTCGGCGGCGAAATACACGGCCTGGATCGGATCAAGGATGTCCGGCGGCAGCGTTGGCCTGGCCAGGAGCGCACTGGTATGGCCCTGGATGATGGTGAGCATGTTGTTGAAGTCGTGCGCGACACCGGCAGCCAACTGGCCGATGGACTCCATTTTTTGTGATTGGCGCAACTGTTCACCCAGCTTCAACCGCTCGACCGTTATACCAATGACGTTGGCCACGGCCAGAAGGAATTGCACGTCGTCCGGGGTGAATTCCCGATGCTTGACGGTGTGCACGCAGAAAACGCCAAACGGTCTTTCGCGCGTGGGAATGAGAATCGTCGCCCCGCTCACGACGCCATGATCCATCAACAACGATGAAGCCTTGAACTGCCTTTCGGTCCACAAATCGGCGACCACAATGGCGTCGCCGGTCCTGAACGTCAAACCGGCCTGCGAGTAATCATCCACCGGCACCGTGGCCGAACCGACACAGCCGGATTTCCAGCCGGCGCCGGCCCGCATGAGCAACTGGCCGCCGGTTACCGATTCGAAGACGGCGCAGTATTCCACTTCCAGCGTTTGCCCCACAAGAATGGTGGCCTGGTCCAACAGGGCCATCAAGTCGCTGTTGGTCAGCGCAAACTGTCCCAGCGCGGCGACGGTCGTTTGCTGCAACGCGCGATTGAGCAGGGTTCTCTCGGCGGCTTCACGCTCCTTGATGCGCTGTTGCAGCGACTCGGCCATCTGATCGAAAACATTTGCCAGCTGGCCGAGTTCGCTTTCCGTGTCTTTCAAGCCGGTGCGGGCGGTCAAATCCCCCCTGGCCAGGCGTTGTGCCGCATTGGACAGGGCGCGCACCTGCCGCAGAATAAAATGTTCACCGCCGAACCAGGCCGCGCCCAACGCCAGCAAACCCACCATGAAACTGGCCCACGGCACGTCCAGCGCATACTCCTTCATCCAGCCCGGGGCGAACTGCCAGAACCACGTCTGGTTGACGATATACGTCAGCACCAACGCCGGCGCGATGGCCACAAACACGCTGGCGACCAACTGCATCCGCACCGTCGAGAACTTTCTCGCTATTTTTTTAATCATGGCTCGGTTCCGAAACGGCTGGCCGACGATACCGTGAACGGGCTTGTGCGAAAAGCAGATTCAACCCGCCAATGCCGCGGCACGGCCTCGAGGCAAACGGCCCAGATGGAAAATCAAAAAGCCGTGCAAAAACCGG
>JBEKJN010000266.1:0-4018 GCA_050011235.1 Verrucomicrobiota bacterium
TGAGAAGCCGGGAACGAAAGAGCGGTTGACACAACGGAATAAAACCAATCGCACGGTCGGCTACGATTTTAATTTTCATTGTCCAAAATCGGTTTCGGTCGCATACGAGTTCACACAGGATGAACGGATTTTAGGCGCGTTCAAAATGTCGGTGAACCAGACCATGCGCGAGATTGAATCCGAAATCAAAACACGGGTGCGGAAACAGGGAGCCAATGAAAACCGGACAACGAGCAACATGATTTGGGCGGAGTTTGTTCACTTCACCGCGAGACCAGTCAACGGCATACCTGATCCGCATTTACACGCGCACTGCTACACTTTCAACACGACCTGGGATGACGAGGAAAAGAAATGGAAGGCCGGGCAGTTTCGGGATTTGAAGGCCGATGCGCCGTATTTTCAAGCGGCGTTCCATGCGCGGTTTTCAAGGCAACTGGCGGATTTGGGTTATCGTGTCGAACGGACGGCCAAAGGGTGGGAGTTGGCTGGTGTCCCGCAACGGGTGCTGGATGAATTTTCCAAGCGCACGGAGCAGGTCGAACAAAAGGCAAAGGAATTGGGCATCACGACAGCGAAGGGAAAAGACGGACTGGCGGCACTGACACGCGAACGAAAGCAAAAGCAGCTTACCAAGCCGGAATTAAGAGAACAGTGGAACACGCGGGTTTCGGCAGAGGAACGGGCGACAATCCAAAACAACCTTCGCAATCAGGTTTCTACCGCGCCAAAGATTTCCGAAATGACGGCGATGGATTTTGCCGTCCAGCATTGTTACGAACGCGCCTCCATCGTCACGGACAAGGAACTGCTCCGGCACGCGCTGCGCTTTGGCATGGGCGATGTGGACGTGGCACAAACCAAACGCCAGCTTTTGCGCGATGAACTGATTAAGGAAACCGTGGACGGTCGGCAATGGCTCACCACCAAGGACGTGCTGGCGGAAGAAAAGCGGCTGATTGATTTCGTCGCGGATGGGAAAGGGAAATTCAAACCGTTCGGTTCGGGCAAATACCAGTTTCAAAATCCAAAGCTGTCCGAGGAACAACGTAACGCCGTCCGGCACGTCCTGCAAAGCACGGAGCGCGTCACGGCCATTCGTGGCGGGGCTGGCACGGGCAAGACGACGATGATGAAGGAAGCCGTGGCCGCGATTGAATCCGGTGGCGCGAAGGTTTTTACCTTCGCGCCCTCGGCAGAAGCCTCGCGGGGCGTCCTGCGGACGGACGCCGGGTTTGCCAATGCGGAAACCGTCGAGGCATTGTTGCAAAATCAAAAACTGCAAGCGCAGGTTCGCGGGCAGGTGATTTGGATTGATGAGGCCGGGCTTTTGAGCGTCCGCACGCTGTCGCGGGTGGCGGATCTGGCCGAAAAGAATAATTGCCGGATTATCCTTTCCGGTGACACGGCGCAACATCGCGCCGTTGAACGAGGCGACGCGCTTCGCCTCTTGGAAAAACACGCCAGCCTGCCCGCCGCTGAACTGAAAGAAATCTGGCGGCAAAAGGCTGACTCGCATAAAGCCGTGGTCGCCGATTTGCAAGGCGGCAATCTTGAAAGTGCTTTCAAGCGATTGGACAAGCTTGGAATGTTGCGGGAAATGGATGCCGACAAGCGGCATGAAGCGTTGGCAACGGATTACGCTGCGGCCGTCTGTGAAGGCAAATCGGCCTTGGTCATTTCGCCAACACACGCGGAAGGCGAGCGCGTCACGCGGGAAATCCGGGAAAAACTGAAAGCCGCCAGAAAGCTCGCCGATGATGAGCGCGAGTTTATCCAACTCAAAAACCTGCAATGGACGGAAGCGCAACGCGCCGATGCCCGCAATTATCAGGCCGGGCAGGTCGTCCAGTTCCATCAAAACATCGCCGGTTTCCGGCGCGGGGAGCGGGTCACGGTAAAAGCGCACGATGCCAGCGGCGTCATGGTCGAGCGGCAGAATGGCGGGACGGCCTCGCTCCCGTTGGACGCGGCGGCGCGGTTCCAAGTTTATGAAGCCAGAAAAATCGCCCTGGCTGCCGGTGACTGGCTTCGGATTACACAGAACGGTTTTACCAAGGAAAAGCAGCGGCTTAACAACGGCGATTTGAAACAAGTGAAGGGTTTCACCAAAGACGGAGACATCAAACTGGTCAATGGGTGGGTGCTTTCAAAAGATTACGGGAACCTGACGCATGGCTACTGCCTCACGTCTTACGGTTCGCAGAGCAAGGGCGTGGACTGCGTGTTCGTGGCTGAAAGTTCCGAATCCTTCCGCGCCGCCGACCGCGAGCAATTTTATGTTTCCGCCAGCCGGTTCAAGGAAGCCCTGACGATTTACACGGACGACAAGCACCAGTTGCTTGAGGCCGTCAGCAAATCCTCGCACCGGCCTTCGGCCACGGATTTGGTGAAAAAGGAAATTTCCGAATCGGTCAGTGAAGCGGAAATCAATAAACCAGCAACGGCAAAGGTTGCAGAAAATGAGCAAAAGGAAACGCCACAAATCCAAAGGCCGGTCTGGTCGCCAAAGCCGCATATCCGCAAATCAGAGTCCAGAGGCGTGAGGATGTAAGATGGATAATTACAAAAGCCGCGTTGCGTCACCGGCAAAATTATTTGAAGGGGTGCAGCAGTTTATTGCTTCGGCACAGGTGGAAGCTGTCCGCGTGAGAGTTTGATGCGATAGTGCGGCCAGAGGGCTTTGATTTTGCCTCGCAAATCTTTCGGGAACAAATCCTCAAATTTGACATTCAGCACGTCGGCCAGCACAAAAAGCTCCAAGTCGGGAACACGGCGTTCTCCATTTTCCAGTCGGGAAAGAGAGCCTTGACTGGTATCCCAACCTGCCAGTTGCAGTTTCACCGTAAGCTGATTCTGATTCCAGCCTTTCCGTTCACGGAGTTTGCGAACTTGAGACCCGATCACATTCAACGGAATTGCCGACACTTTTTTGATGCTCGGAGCGTATCAGCGGGCAAATTTGTTTTTTCGCCTTTACTGCATAATTATCCTTGCGCTTTTTCCTTTTTTTAGAAATCTTCCCCCTAGCCGACGCGCCAGAGCCGCGCATACTTTTTTTGCTTTTGTGAAAGCAAAAATTGTTGCGGGGTAAACTGCTTGAAAATGCTTGGCAATTTTCGCCAATGGGCGAAAATCCAAACCATCAGGCAGGACTGTTCGCGGAAGCGGATGTAGAAGCTAAAAAATAAAATTCATTTGCGTAGCTTTAGCTACGGGGCTGCATCGAAACCGCGAATTTCCTGCCCGTCCAGATTGCTCAAGCACGCGCCAAGTGGCGCGGCTTGGCGCGTCATCTGGACAGGCGCTTCGCGGTGCCTAGATGCAGGGCGCGTTAAGTCCGCGCTCTTTAGCTCCGGGAAAAAGTTTCGCGCTAGGATAAACATGAAAACTGTCAGAAGCATTGCATTGTGCGGGGTTGCGTTGGCCGCATCATTTTATTTTGTCCACGCGCAAGAAATCGCCACGTCAGACCAATCCGTGCAAGCCATGTCCGACACGGAAGTGATGTTGCAAGCATTGGAGTCCACTACACCTACGCCCGCTACTTCCTTGCCGCAAGCTGGAACATACTGGTCGGCGCAACACGCGCCGGGCACCGCCAATGAGTGGCCTCCTCTGCCGGGAAATATGTGGGGTCTGTCGGCGTGGCCGATGGGGGATGGCGTCTTTTTGCTCAACGACACCAATCTGGATTATGATGCGCTGGCGGCAGTAATTGCGGCGGCACAACCGGCGGCTTCGCCGATGATGCGAATGAACATGATGTCCAGCAGTCTTTCCACCGCCTATGCCTACGGCAATCCTGTTTATCTCACCAACATGGCGGCAAGTTTTGCCTACGACGGCAGCATTACGGCTTCATTTGGAATCGCTGGCGGCACAAATTTCGTGCCGTATGACATACTGATGTCAACGAACGTGGCTACGCCCGTCGCAAACTGGAATTGGATTGGCATTGGCTACACTTCAAACAACTACACTTTTTTCGAGCAACCCGCGAGTTTGGGATTTTACA
>JBEKJN010000267.1:0-4017 GCA_050011235.1 Verrucomicrobiota bacterium
GCGTTCGTGAGAGCGTGGAATCCGCGTTTTTACAAACGCGGCTACGTTGTTACTTCGGCAACAAATCGGCGACCAGTGCGCGTTCTTCCTTCAATTCGTTCACGGTCGCGTCAATTTTTCCGCGGCTGAAGTCGTTGATTGAAACGCCTTGAACGATTTCAAGCTTTTGTCCGTTGCTGCGGACGGGGAATGAACTGATAAGACCTTTTTCGACGCCGTAGCTGCCGTCGGAGCAGACACAGACGCTATGCCAGTCGCCGGCGAGCGTCGGTTCAATGATGGAACGGACACTGTCCACGACCGCGTTCGCGGCACTGGCGGCGCTGGACAAACCGCGCGCCTTGATGATGGCCGCACCGCGCTGCTGGACGGTGGAAATGAATTCACCTTTGAGCCAGGCTTCGTCGCTGATGACGCTGGTCGCCAGTTTGCCGCTGACCCTGGCGTTGTAGAAATCGGGATATTGCGTGGCGGAATGGTTGCCCCAGATGGCGACGTTGCTGACGGCGGTCACGTCCACGCCCGCCTTTTTCGCGAGCTGCGCCCTGGCGCGGTTCTCATCGAGGCGCGTCATGGCAAAGAACCGGTCGCGCGGCACATCCGGTGCGTTGTTCATGCAAATCAGGCAGTTCGTGTTGCACGGATTGCCGACGACGTGAATACGCACGTCGCGCGCGGCGCTTTTTTGAATCGCCCTGCCCTGCCCGATGAAAATTTTTCCGTTGATGCCGAGCAAATCCTTGCGCTCCATGCCGGCCTTGCGCGGCACACTGCCGACCAGCAACGCCCAGTTCACGCCATGAAACCCTTCGTCGAGATTCGCCGTCGCCACGACGCCTTTGAGCAGCGGGAACGCGCAGTCATCCAATTCCATCACCACGCCGCCGAGCGCGGGCAACGCAGGTTCGATTTCGAGCAAATGCAAAATGACGGGTTGGTTCGGTCCGAACATCGCGCCGGAGGCGATACGGAACAGGAGTGCGTAACCGATTTGGCCGGCGGCGCCGGTGACGGCCACACGAAGGGGTGTCTGGCTCATAAATTTAGGGGCGGAAGTATGTTGTCGCCTCCGTCATCGCGCAAGCGCGGAACGGTTGCGCATTTTTAACGAAAACCGACGTTGAGATGGGGAGCGCACGCGCCTCGCGTGCCGTTTTCCGCGCCCCCGCGGAAAACATCGAGCGCACCGAAAATTTCGAACTTTCAGGAATGCCCCGTGCGCGAAACGGCTGGACGCGAGGCGCGTCCAGCCACACCCGAGGCGGGTGTGCTCCCCAACTTCGATTTTCGTTTTCAACTCGTAGGTTCCTCCGTCACGTCAAACCGCTCGAACAGCTTGCCGAGCAGCATCACACCGAAGCCGGCTTCCGCCGCCAGAATAATTGTCGCCGCGAGCGACGCCAACGGCACGGCGGCGGCCGGACCGAACGCGAAATACAGCAGGAAAAAGACGCCAACGAACGCGGCGGCGGCGGGCAGGAGCGCCAGCAGCAAAACGAGCAGTTGTCCCAACGCAAAAATCAGCCGCTGGCCGGTGGCTTCAATCCCGCGCGGGCTGTCCTTGCCGGCTTGAAACCACGACGGGAACAGCAGCACGGCGGCGTTCGGAATCAGCAACAGGAGCAAATCAAGCACTGGCAGCAGTACCGCCGCGCCGAGGGCGATGGCCAGGAACAGGGCTTCCTGTTTGACGGGCAGAAAAAAAACAAGCCCGGCGCCAACCAGCAACAGCAGCCATTGGAACGCCGCCAGCACGGCCACCGGCGCGAGGATTTCGCCCAGGGCAATCTGCCAGCCACGCATTGGGAAAGTTTTCAGGATGTCCGCCAGCGGCAGGTCGTTCCGAAAATCCGACCGCAACAATTGTGGTCCCAGCAGCAACGAATAGCCCAAAGCAATGGCAACAAGAATCGCCGCCACGAAAGTAAGGTTCCGGTTGTGGCCGACGTTTCCCAGGCCAACGCCGACGGCCACCACAACGACGATGAGAAAAATCCAGATGCGCGAGGAAAAAATCTGGCCGACGCCGATGAGATTTTTCCAGAATAACGCCGTGGCGGAGGGCCCGGTTGCGGTCAGCTTGAACCACGGACGTTTGGCCTTTTGATTTTTCTTCGCGCCCTGCCAGTTGCCGGCGCGCACGGCGGCGATGCGCGTGGCCAGTTTCTGCGAAGCTTCCACCGAGGCCTCCTCGAAGGCCACGTCGGAATAAATGACCCACAGGTAGTGGAGCAAAAAGAGCAGCAGCACCGGGGCCAGCGCGGCGAAAAACGCCGTGGCGTCGGGCGCGAGAAATGGCCGCACCACCAGCCGGAACGGATAAAGCAGATACAGCGCCGGGCCGGCGGTCAAAACCCGCTGCGCGTAATCCAGAATCGCATTGAAGTCGGTAGTATCGGCGGGACCCAGTTCCGGCAGCGTTCGTTTTGCCCAAACCCAAACGGAACCGGCCATCGCCACCGCCAACCCGAAGACCAGCAGCCGCCGGAGCCAGTTGGAAATGCCGCGATCCAGCAGCAGCGTCCGGGCGAATGAGGAGCCGAGCAAGTGAAGGTTCAATGTCGAGAGAATCAGCCACCAGCCGAATGCGTGAATCCAAACATTGCCGCCGAATCGCCGGGAAAACAACGTCAGGAGCAGGACGCTGAAAAATATCCGCAATTGCGAACGCATGAGTTTGAAGTGAATCAGAGTGCGCCGGGTGACGGGCGCCGGAAACAGAAACGCCACTTCGGCTTCGGTGAACGTCAGTGCGGCGCGTTCGTGAGGAATAATCCATGCCAGCAACACGATGACGAAGAGCACGAGCGCGCCCAACAATTCAAAAAGCTGCAGATGCTCCGGTGAAACGGTCAGGTTCACCGCCGGCCGTCCGCCGAATCCGTGAAAAAGGTAGCGAAAGATGTAAAAGTAGAAATAGAGTCCGCCCGCAATGGCGCCGATGAGGTATTTCGGCTGCTTGAGCCGCTTGAACCGGCTGACCAGCCGGTTGCGGGACGAGTGGTATTGCAGGTAGAGCAACGCGGCGATCATCGTTCGTTTCAGTGTGGCAGCGGTGGCGGAACGTCCGGCACGCTCGGGCCGGTTTCACTCGTGGCGCGGAAGAAAATTTCCTCGAGATTGGCGTCACCGGGCTGTTCGGAAAATTTCCGCGTCACTTCCTCAAGCGTGCCGTCAACGACTTTCCGCCCGTTCTTCAATATCAGGAGACGCGAGCAGATTTCCTGGACCAGGTGCAACAGGTGCGAACTGATGATGATGGCGGCGCCGTCGCGCGCCCGTTTCAAAATGGAATCCTTCATCCGGCGGATGCCGAGCGGATCCAGCCCGGTCAACGGCTCGTCAAAGTAAATCACCTTCGGCGAGTGCAGGAGGCCGCAGGCGATGGCGAGTTTTTGTTTCATGCCGCGGGACAGTTCGCCGGGCAGCGCGTCCTGCTTGTTCGCAATCTCTAGCTCCTCCAGCAGACCACGGCCGATGCGCTCGTAATCGGGCACCTGATAAATCCGCGCGACGAAATTCAAATGCTGCCAGACCGTGAGATAATCGAACAGGCGCGGTTCGTCGGTGAAAAAGGCGAGTTGTTTTTTGGCGGCAATCGCGTCCCGGACGATGTCGTGGCCGCCGACGCGCACGGTGCCGCGCGTGGGTGGGATGATGCCGGCCAGGCAACGCAACGTGGTGGTCTTGCCCGCGCCGTTCGGGCCGACCAAACCCATGACCTCGCCGGGCTGGATCGAAAACGAAAGCTCGTTCACGGCGACGAACTCGCCGTAAAGTTTGGTGAGACCTTCAACTTGAATCATGCGTTGCCGTTGGGTTGCCGAGTATTGTTTCCGGGTGCTCAACCTATCAGCCGGATGGCCGGGGCGTAAAGTCCGCAAATGCGTTAGCAGAGGTTCAAACTACGGTTTTGGAGCGCGGAGCAATGCTGTTCCGCAAGCGGGCGCGGATTCAACGACTGGGAGGGACGCCGTGCCGGCGTCCCTGAAATTTATGACGGCAACATGCCGTCCC
>JBEKJN010000268.1:0-4010 GCA_050011235.1 Verrucomicrobiota bacterium
ATGATTGTTACGTTTTTACCATCAACGGATTTCCTTACGGCCGGTTTCACGGCGCGCGGATCAAGGAACAGGTTTATGCGCCCGACTGGACTTCGCCCGAACGGCTCACCTACACGAATCTGCTCTTTGATTTGCTCGCGGAAATCTTGCCCGCCGGTCTCGAAGGCAGCATCAGCACCCTGCCGGGTTCGTTCAAGGAATTCATCCGCAACGGCGGCCAGGAAAAAATCATCCGGGAAAACCTCTGGCACTGCGTTGAGCATATCGCGCGGCTGAGCGAGCGAATCAAACGCCAATTGCAGCTCGGCCTCGAACCGGAACCGCTTTGCCTGCTGGAAAACAGCGGCGAAACCATCCGTTTTTTTGACCGTCTGCGCGGCGAGCATCCGCACGACCCGCGCCTGGCTGAACACCTCGGCGTGAATTACGACACCTGCCACTTCGCCGTGGAATTTGAAGAACCGCAAAGCGCGCTGTCCGCCCTGGTGCAACACGGAATCAAAATCAGCAAAATCCATTTGAGCTCGGCGCTCAAGACGCGGCCGACGCCGGAGGCGCGCGCGGCCCTGGCGAAATTTGCCGACGACGTCTATTTGCATCAAGTCGCCGCGCGTGACGCCGCAGGCAAACTGGAATTTTACCGCGACCTGCCCGACGCGCTTGCCTTCCGAGACCCGAAATCCCAGACGCCAGACCCGATTCTGCCTGAATGGCGAATCCATTTTCACGTGCCCTTGCACAGCCCCGCCATGCCGCCGTTTGACAACACGAACGATCATTTGCTTGGCGCCCTGGACTTTCTGGCGGCGAACCCGAAACTCTGCTCGCATCTCGAAATGGAAACCTACACTTGGGAAGTGTTGCCGCCGGAATTGAAGGCACGCAGCGTCGTTGAGCAACTCGCGGCGGAATATGACTGGACACTGGCGCAATTGGCCGAGCGCGGACTCAGGTAGCGGTACAATTCGTAGTTTTTGGAGCGTGGAGCATTGCTCCGCAAGCTCGAAAGCCTGGTTTGCGCGGAGCAATGCTCCGCGCTCCGATCAAACTATACAGCCGGACTCGCCAGCCGCTGAATTTTCTGGTTTCCTTTGCGCGATGAATCAAGGCGTCTTTCGTCAGCTTCGCATGCTGCCCGTTTTGGGCCGCGTATCGAATCTGCCGACGGTTTGGTCGAATTGCCTTGCCGGCTGGTGGCTGGGCGGTGGCGAAAATTTTAGGAAACTGCCGCTGTTGTTTCTCGGTGTCAGCGCGCTCTACACCGGCGGAATGTTTCTGAACGACGCGTTCGATGCGGACTTTGACCGGCAACGCCGCCCGGAACGGCCGATTCCGTCCGGCGCGATTTCCTCCGCAGCCGTCTGGCGCTGGGGCTGGGCGTGGCTGGCGCTCGGCCTTTTATGTTTGACGATTTCGGGCAAAACGACCGGCGCGCTCGCGGTTGTGCTGGCAATTTGCATCGTGATTTACGACGCCACACACAAAGCCGTCACCGTGTCACCGTGGTTGATGGGCGTGTGCCGGTTTTGGGTCTATGTCATCGCCGGGTCAACCGGCGCCTTGGGCATGAACGGCTGGCCGATTTGGTGCGGCATGGCGCTTGCGCTGTATGTGGGAGGGTTGGCTTGCGTGGCGCAGCAGGAAAGTTTTCGCAAACCGATTCCCTATTGGCCGCTGGCGCTGATGGCCGCGCCCATCTTTCTGGCAATGCTGATAAACGCCGGGGAAAACCGCCTGCCGGGTGTTTGGTTGTCGCTCGTGCTCGTGTTGTGGGTGGTGTATTGCACACGGACCATTTTTCAGCCGGGCGAGGTCAACGTCTCACGAATCGTGTCAGGGCTGCTGGCAGGCATCGTTTGGGTGGACTGGCTGGCGGTGGCCCCGGGATGTCCGCATGGGTTGAGTTACACGTTTTTGGTCCTGTTCGCCGCGACGCTGTGGCTGCAGCGGTTCGTGCCGGCGACCTGAGTTTCTTCTCCGGCGCAGCAGCCGGCTTGAGTTGGCTCTAAATTTAAAGCCAGAAATCAAATTTTCATTTTCCAACCCTCGCCTCCCGACCGTCGGCTTTCGACCACCCGGCACCTTGCTTCATTCCCTCAGCCGGTGCGGCCGGTGACCTTCGTTGTCTGCCTTGGGTCCGGGCCGTCGTTTTTTCGCAAGTTGGCAAGGAATAAGCTCTTTTAACGGATTTCATGGACACAATGACATGGGAAATTCTTGCCGCAGCCCTGCTCTTCGTGGCTGGCAACGTGGCTTACTTTGAAATGGCGTTGCCCAGTGATGCTACGGTCATCAGAGAAAAGTGCTCAAAAAGATGCGCGACCGGCGTCGTACGGCATTTTTTATCGCCATTAATTCAAAAAAGGACTTCAGCATGAACGCGCCACTTCCCGAAAACGAAACTGAAAGATTGGCTGCCTTGCGCAGCTACCAGATCCTGGACACCGCGCCCGACACGGAATTCGATCTCCTCACGGCTCTGGCTTCGCAGATTTGCGCCGCGCCCATTGCGATGATGAGCCTGGTGGACGAACATCGGCAATGGTTCAAATCCAAAATCGGCGTGAGCATTTCCGAAACCCGGCGGGACATTGCGTTTTGTGCCCACGCCATCCTGCAACGCGATGTGATGGAGGTGGATGACGCCCGAGCCGACAAACGGTTCGCGGACAATCCGCTGGTCACTTCCTCGCCCAACATCCGGTTTTATGCCGGCGCGCCCCTGGTGACCAAGGAGGGCTGCGCGCTCGGCGTCATGTGCGTGTTGGATCGCAAGCCGCGGAAGCTGAGCAACGAACAGCGGACCTGGCTGTCCATGCTCGGCCAACTGGCGATGGCGATTCTGGACTTTCGGAAGAAGGTGGGTGAAGTGTCCAAAGTGGCTTTCGAACGGGAATGGCTTATCACCGAATTGAAGCAAGCGTTGGCCAAGGCATCCTGTCCGGCATGAGACATTGACTGGCCGGCGTCCATCCTTCGTAACAGCCTACTGCGGAGGACGGATGCTGGCCAAGGAAAAACCCCGCCGTTATCCGTGATCTGCCGGAGAGTTTCAAAGTCGGCCATCCGTTGCCGCAGAAACAAACTGGCGGCGCGGCAGCGCCGCCCTACCATAAACCAAAAACGGTAGGGCTGACCTGCCGGTCAGCCTCAATATCAGGGAAGCGCGGCTCGCCGGGAGTCTCGCCCCACCAAATTCAGAAAACAATGCGCAGAAAATCCGGCATATCGCGCCCGGCCAGCCGGTTTGTCCACGGCTGCGAACTGCTTCCAGCTTAAACCAAGCTCCCACAAGCCGCGCTTGAACAAGCAATCATCCTCGGTTATTCTGTTTATTCGTATATGAGCACCGAAGCGCCAATTAAGTTGACGCACAACGAAGACATCAAGGCCGCAACGCCGACGCTCGCGGGCAGTATTGCCGCGACCATTGGCGACGCGAACACAGACCATTTCACCCAGGACGACTGCGAATTTCTCAAATTTCACGGCGTTTATCAGCAGGACGACCGCGATCTGCGCAAGGCCGGCAAGCATTACATCATGATGGTCCGCACCCGCATCCCCGGCGGCGTGATGACGGCCAAACAATGGCGTGTGTTCGACGATTTGTCGGCCTGGTACGGCAACAACACCCTGCGCGTCACCACGCGCCAAACCATCCAGTTTCACGGCATCGCAAAGTCCAATCTCCGCGCCGTGGTGAAGGGCATCAACGAATCGCTGCTCTCGACACTCTCGGCGTGCGGTGACGTGAGTCGAAACACTCTTGCTCCACCCACGCCGGCCTGCACGAAGGCGCGCGAACAGGTCTATGCGGATTGCCTGCGCGTGGCCGATGCCTTGCGCCCGCAAACCAAGGCGTATCACTCGATTTGGATTGAAGGCGTGCAGCTCAACCTGGACGACCCGGCGAACAAGGATTTCGTGGACCCGCTTTACGGCAAAAGTTACCTGCCGCGAAAGTTCAAGGTGGCGTTTGCCATCCCGCCGGTCAACGACACTGACGT
>JBEKJN010000269.1:0-4002 GCA_050011235.1 Verrucomicrobiota bacterium
TCATCCAGCACGAGCAATGCGCCAGTTTTGCTGTCGCGCGCTTTCAACCTGGCGGCGTCCCATTGTTGCTCAATCCATGTGCGATCCCGCAAAGACGGTTCATCAGCGGAGGCGTAATGCGCTGGCAGCAGTTCGCCGGTTTCAGGATTTTGATTTTCGCACAGCGCATGAAATTGTTCGCGGGTGACTTCGCTCTTTAATCCCAACCGTTCCGCGCCCATGCCGATCCACTGGCCGGGACGGATTTCACCGGCAGCGTAGTAATCATTCTGCGACAAGTGTTCGTCAAAATAACTCTCGGCATCGCCCAGATTTTTTTGCGCAACGGCGGTAAACATAAGGCGCAATTTTATCTGCCCTTCAAAAGGCTTTGTTCGTTTTCCGAACAATCTTCAATTTCTTTCATTTATCGTTTCGACATTTTATCCGAAGGCGAACCTGCAAAGATGTGCCAGACACGCAAAATGCGTTCTCAAATGTTCGCCGGCGGCGGCCAGTGGAATCAAAAATATGAACATGGATTTATTCATGCGGTAATTTTGCTGGAATTGCCCGCGATGTGGTGTATCACCGTCACCACTTGCATTGTCGCTTTACGCTGGCTCTCGTTTTTCATCTGCAATTGAAGAGTCTGGCATAAAGTTCTGCCTGCTTTGTGCAAAGATTGCACAAAATGATATATCCGAAATCCCGCAAAACCCTTGACAAATGGCGTTTTTCGGGTAATGAATTATTACAATGAAAACAACGACCATGACCTTGACCGAGAAACGCCAGACGGTTTTCCCACTGGACTGGTGCCGCCGGGAAGGATTGGAGCGCGGCGGTCCATTGAACGTGTTCGATCTGGGCAAGGATGGCTTGTTGATCCGCCCGGTGAAAGCCCCCGGAAAACAGGCCATCGCGAAACTCCTGAAACAAACACCCGTCGGCAGGCATTCGCCCCGTCAGGCGGCCACCATTGTGAATCAGGCGTTGCGCCAGGTGCGTGATGAAGACCGCCGTCATTGACACCGGCGTCTTCGTGGCGGGTGTCTTCTGGCGTCACGAGCCGCACCGGTGCCTGAAAGCCTGGCTGCATGGCATCCTGCTGCCCGTGATGAGCGAGGAAATCCTTGCTGAATACGAGACGGTGCTGGAGCGGGTGAAGCAGGAGCAACATTTCACAACGGAAACCGGGCCGTGGCTGGATACCTTGCGAAAGTCGGCCTTGTGGGTTACGCCGGTGCCGTTGGGACAAAAGGTTTGCCGTGACCCCAAGGATGACAAATTCATTGAGGCAGCACTGGCGGCGGGAGCACGCACAGTCATTGCACGCGACCGGGATTTGACGGTGTTGGAGAAGCCATTCGGCATTGCCATGCAAACCCCGCGCGTCTGGCTGGGCAAATTGACCCGCGCTCAAAGACGGTTGCTGGATTGAACCAATGTTACATTCCGGCGCTTTGACTGGCCGGCTTGCCTGCGTGCCTTTGCAACCGGCCAGACAAAGCGCCTTGAAAGGGGAACCTATGCGGTCACGCACTCAACGGATGTTTCTAAAACCACGCTCACTCTGCGCACGGTTGCGGATAACTCATCTTCAGGCTTGCGCTAGGCGCGGAAGCGGAGCTTGGCCGGGGTATTCATGCGCGAGCTTGCTTGGGGAATGGAACAAGGTTCACGGCAGCTTTGGCGGGGCGAACGTTGAACCACTTCTGTGCCTCGGATTTCGTAGCCAGCCCTTTGTAGTGCCCGTGAATCATCGCGGGCGAGTTACCCGCTTGCTGCGCGGTCTGGTTTTCGTTGGCATTGGCGGCAAAGTGATAGGTACAAAAGGCGTGGCGTAGCCCGTTCGGTTTGCGTGTCACTTTCGCGTCCTCACAAAATTTCAAAAAACTCTTCTGAAAAATGTTTTCATTTTCAAGCCACAACTTGCCGTCGGCCTGATTGCGGAATGGTTCAAGCCACGCGGCGAGCGCGGGGCAGATTTCCACCAGACGACGTTGCCGCGTCTTGGCCTTGCCGGCGGTAATTTCAATGTGTCCTGGCACGTGCCATACGTCCGCCCAACCCAAGCGCAGTAATTCGGCGGTGCGCAGTCCGGCCAGCCCGCCGGTGGCGATGATCGGGCGCAGTGAAGCGTCGGCATTTTCCAGCAAGGCGGCAAATTCGCGTGGCGTGTAGAAAGAAGTTTCGCCGGTGTTGGCACGTTCGGGGCGCATCCCGTCGGCTTCAAACAAGCGGTGCATCGGTGGCAGGAAGTCTTTGCGGATTGCCCATTGCAGAAATTGCCGGACGGCAGCGCGGTAGTGATTGCGAGTTTTGGCGGAAGTCGCGGCACGGCGGTTGCGGGACTTGGTTTGTAGTTTACCCAGCGAGCCAATAAAGGCGTCCAGGTGTTCCCTGCTCAAATCGCAAAGAGCGGTTCCGGGGAACGTGTCGGCGAATTTGCGCAGTTGACGTGCGCGGGTGTAGGCATAGTGTGCGGAGAGTTGTGCCCGCTGGCCTTCTCTGGCCTTCGTGCGCGGCTCCTCGGATTGAATAAATTCCTCGACGGCCTGCTTGATGTCTTTGCGCTTCACGTTGGCTACGGTGCGCAAGTAACCCTCGACGGCTTCGCCCAAAGTGCGCCCGTTCAACTTGACGGATGCCTCGACAAACTCTGACGTGGTGGCCAGCAGGGAAACACGGCGGCCTGTGGCGCGATAAAAGTCCGCAAGACGTTCCAGTGCGGCTAGCGCGTCGCGTGCTTGCGCGGGATGCAGGGCGGTGACTTGCGAGCCTCTAGCCAAATCCTTCACCAACCCGTCGGCATGACGTTTGGCGAGCGAATAGGATGGAAAAGACGCCATGCGCCGCTGTCCGGCCACTTGCCACGCCACGCGGTAGGAATCGCGTCCTTTGCACTTGCCGTAAATCACGGCGAGCACTTTGCCACGGTATTTGATGCGCTTTGGATATTTCACATTTGCGCCTTCAATTTCAGCCGGATTTTGTGTCGCGGCTGTGTCAGTAACACCAGAAACCTCATTTTCTTTAGGAAAAATGGTGGGCGCTGAGGGATTCGAACCCCCGACCTACTCGGTGTAAACGAGACGCGCTAGCCACTGCGCCAAGCGCCCGGCCGCACGAACGTTGCCAAAACCACAGTCGGATAACAAGCTCCACTATCATGGGAAAAGAGTGGTATCGTTTTTCAACCCGGTTGCGGCTGTGAGGGTCGCCAGGAAAGTCCGGGCTTGGTGGTGGTATATTGCAGCCTCAGACCGCAGTTATCCGGGCACAAGCACTGGAAGCTGAACAGTCATCTTATCTTCATTTAATAAAAATGTCCGGCAGTTTGTTCGCAGCCTTGCGCAAGGTTTCGGTCGGGATAGGGGTGTATTGCTTGGACACGGCAGGCGAATCGTGTCCAATGCATTCTCGGTTTCGTTGAAGGTTTTTGCATTGGGCAACCAATGGCACCAACATACGTGTTAATTTCATTAGGATACATGGAACGGTTGAAACAGGTGATATTACATCTCGGTCGTTCCGTCAGTTTCTCCAACAACGCCTGGTTTTGCCAAGCAATTGCTCGATGCTCAAGAATCGGTTGTATATTCGACGATTGATAATAATAGTAAGTATTAATATTACTACGTGAATTGTAGAAATACTATTAATATATCTTGATCAAATTCACCTGACCAAATATAATAAGCGAGTGCGTTTTTATGAAAACCCAGACCAAGTCACTCCTTAACAACTTCCGCATCCTTTTAGACGCCAGCCTTTGCCAACGGCCACGTCGAGCCATCGGCGGACTGGCGGTCTTGCTCGCCAGCTTGCTGCTGGGTGGGGCGGGCCAGGCGGCGCAAATCGTCTGGACCAACACCAGCGGTGGAAACTGGAACAACACCAACAACTGGAGTCCAAACCAGGTTCCCAGCACAAACGACACAGCCGTGATCACCGTCGCGGGCACTTACAGCGTCACCCTGAATGTCAGCCCGACAGTGGCTGGTCTGGATTTGGGCG
>JBEKJN010000270.1:0-3998 GCA_050011235.1 Verrucomicrobiota bacterium
CGCTCCCGCGCCGCGATGATGCGCTGTCGCAGATCCTGACTCAAAGGCCGCATAATTCCCTTTTCATAAACAGAGAATAACAGGCTTTACCAAATACGTCTATCTAAATCGAAAATGCTCTAGATGTGAACGTGGCCATATAACGCCAAAGACTCCGCGATCAATTCTGCAAGGTCACCAATGCCACGAATGCTACTTGGAGCAATGGAAAAAACCGCTTCAAATTTCCGATGGGCGTGTATTTGAGTCTGGAGCTGCCGCCGCAAAAGTTTTGGGAGCAATAAAGGAGATGGTAAACAAAGCTGTCCGCAATAAGCGGGAGGTCAAAGGATTCACGATCAAACGAATTTCTTGGGATGAGTTCCGGAAACATTCAACCCGGTAGATTGCTCTCGGCTTTACATCTTTAGCTCCGCGACCACCGAACGCCACTCCGCCCCGTTCGTCCATCACAAACTGATTTTGGCAACGGCGGTTTGACTCGCCCGGAGCGGCAGTTTTCCCCTGGCTGTCGGCGTGCGCCCGTCTCCGGGCGCAGCAATGTGGCAGAGCAGGTCGGCGGCGGACTGGCGAAAGCGTGTCGCAGTTCGGACGTAGCTGTGGCCGGGGACGGCCACACTCCTGCGCAAAGGCAAAAAAGAATTACGTCGTCGTGACGGCGAAGTAATGTTCATTCCAGTTCTCCGCGGGCTTTGGCTTCCTCCCGCGCACGGCGGACGCTTTCTTCGTAAAGGCGGTCGTATTGTTTCTCTTGTGAAGTTTCATCGGTTTGCCGGGGCAGGGAATTGATATGCGGGAACTGGCCGTCGAAGGCCGGGTTAATGGCCAGAATCCGTTTTGCCAACGGCGGATGGGTGGATTGTAAGCTGAACCACGGGTCGTAAGTGGAATTGACGAAATACAGATGACTGGCGGTTTCCGCGTAAGGTGTGTCGAGCCGGCCAGCCTTGTAAAGCCCGCCGCTTTTTTTGAGCGCGCCGGCGATGCCCGCCGGATTGCGCGTGAACTGGACCGCCGCCGCATCGGCCAGCCATTCGCGTTCACGGCAAATCAGGCTTTTGATCAATCGTACGGAGGGCGAGCTGATGCCTCCGACAATCAAAAATAAAACGCCAATCGGCGCGGTCGGCAGAAAAACCGGGCTGGTGCCCTCGTCAAAAATGGATTCGCCAATTTCCCGCGCGCGCGGCGAACCGCGCACCAAAATACGGCCGACAATCGTTGGCCAGAAAAGGCCGTGCACCAGCGCCATCAACTTCATATTCAGCCGCGTGTCACCATTCAGCACGTGGCTGAATTCATGCGCGATGATTCCCTGTAGTTCATCCCGCGTCAGCAATTTCAACACGCCGAAAGTGACACCGATGGCCACGTCATCTCGTGAGCGGCCGGCGGCAAATGAGTTGATGCCGCGCTCGCGGTCGAGGATGTAAATGTCCGGCACCGGCCCGCCGGCAGCGAGGGCCATTTCCTCGACGACATCACGCAGTCGTTTTTCGTCCGGGTTGGCGGGGTTTTCTTCCATTTTCCGTCCACCGAGCTGTTCCGCGACCGCCGAGCCGCCGCCGGAGAACAGGTGCATTTTATAGAGACAACCCAGCGCGGTGGAACACAAGGTGCCAACCGTTACCCAGAAGGCCAGACGCGGATCCCAAATCCATTGGAAAAAACTGGTGAAGGGCGCCGGCGAAAAAAACCGGATGGGCGCGGCCAGAATCAAATACGTCAGCACGACAAACACGAACACCGCCAAGCCGAACAAGCATAACAGCAGGCGTGTTCGCTTTTTTGCATGGGCTTCTTGGTCAAAAAAATCCATGGGTTGCTCCTCGCTTGTAGCAAAAGACGCTGCCGGGGAAAACATTTTTCGCTTCGCATCGTCGCCCGTCCCCGAATTTGGCCCGCACAGTCCTGCGGCCTTAACGAACATCCGTGCGTGCTGCCAGAAACTTTTTCAATTCCATCGCCGCCTTGCCGCCGAAACCGGGCACTTCGGCAATTTGTTCCAATGTCGCCGTTCGCAACCGTTGTACCGAACCGAATTTTTTCAGCAACGCCTGTTTGCGCCGGTCGCCGATGCCGGGAAATTCGTCCAGCACGCTCTCCGAAATTCGCTTGATGCGAAGCTGCGCGTTGTAAGAATTCGCCACGCGATGACATTCGTCCCGAATCCGCTGGAGCAATTTAACCGCCGGATGATTCAGCCCCAGCCGCAACGGTTTGCTTTCGCCCGGCAGATAAATTTCCTCGAATTCCTTCGCCAGCCCGATGACGGGAATTTTTTCAAGACCGAGCTTTTTCAATTCCGCACACGCGGCGTTGAGCTGGCCCTTGCCCCCGTCAATCAGAATCAGGTCAGGCATATTCGTCACGCGGGAGGGACGGCGTGCCGCCGTCCCTGAATTTTGGGACGCCGACACGGCGTCCCTCCCAGATTCACGTAGCAACCGCAAATAACGCCGCTTCACCACTTCCGCCATGCCCGCAAAGTCATCCTGGCCTTCGACGGTTTTGATTTTGAACCGGCGGTAATTTGCGCGGTCGGGCCGGCCGTGCTTGAAACTCACCAGCGACGCCACGGCGAACGTGCCGCTGATGTTGGAAATGTCAAAGCCTTCGATGCGCTGCGGCGGTTCGCGCAAGCCGAGTACTCTCGCCAGTTCAACCAAATCGTTTTCCGGGCTGATGGAAAAAGGCAGGGTGTAAGGCACGCGCTCGAATTTTCGTTCCTTCTTCGTTGTTTCCTTCAGGTCGCGGATGAGGTCGCGCAGGGCGGCGGCCTTTTCGAAATCCTGCGCAAGGGCGGCCTTTTTCATTTCAACTTCGAGCTGCTCCTTCATCTCGCGGCACTGGCCTGCGAGGAAATCGCACGCGGCATTCACCTGTTCCAGATATTGTTCGCGCGTCACGTTGCCGATGCACGGCGCAGTGCAGTATTTGAGGTGTGCGTAGAGGCAATGTTTATAGTCGGCTTCGCCCGGCGTGAACACCCGGCAGCCGCGCAGGTTGAACTGCCGCCGCACCAGCGCCAGTGTGTTGCGCAGAGCGCCCGAATTCGAGAACGGCCCGAAATAACGCGCGCCGTCGTCCTTTCGAAACCGGGTGAAGGTGAAGTTCGGAATCGGGTCGTTCAGATTCACCTTGAGCATCAGGAACCGTTTGTCGTCTCGGAAACTGACGTTGTAGCGCGGATGGAATTCCTTGATGAGTTTGCCTTCGAGCAGGAACGCCTCGGGTTCGCTGCGGACAACGTGGGAATCGAAATCGCAAATCGCCTCGACGAGTGCGTTGAATTTCAGGTCCCAGCCCAGGCGCCGCGATGGATGGAAATACTGGCTGACGCGTTTGCGCAGGTCACGCGCCTTGCCGACGTAAATGACCGTGCCGAAACGGTCGCGCATGAGATACACGCCCGGCTTGTGCGGCAGCGTGTTGACTTTTTTGCGGATGGCTTCGGTTACAGGCACACCTGAATTTCACGCAAAGGCGCAACGGCGCAAAGGAATTTTAACCAAAAATTTACTCTTGCGCGCCGAAAGGAATCGGCGTATTGAGCGGCCGAACCCAACAAAAAGGAAACCTATGCCAGACGCCCAAAATCAAACTCCGCCACCGGCAACCACCGGTGAAGACAAAACGGTCGCAATCATCGCCTACATCACCTTGATTGGCTTCATTGTGGCCATCATCGTTCACATGAACAAAAAGACGAAGCTTGGCGCGTTTCATCTCCGCCAGATGCTTGGTTTTATCCTGACCAGCATCGCCGTTGTGTTTTGTGAAATCATTCTCGTCTTCATTCCCGTCCTCGGCTGGCTGTGCATTGTAGCTCTATGGGCTTCGATGCTGGTGCTTTGGATCTTGGGACTGGTCGCCGCCATCAACGGCCAGATGAACCCCATGCCGGTGGTCGGGCCGCTCTACCAGAAATGGTTCGGCACCACCTTTGACTGATAGGCGTCCCCTTGGGGTTCAGTTGTAGCGGCGTTCTTGCAGGC
>JBEKJN010000271.1:0-3992 GCA_050011235.1 Verrucomicrobiota bacterium
AATGATGGCCTCGATTTTTTTCATACATCGTCCGCGCGTATATTTTTCTGAACGGATGTTAACAGCCAGACCCATGCTGTAAACAGGAATTTTCAAGCCGCCAGTTTACGAGGGCGCACCCGGACACTGCGATGGGAACGCCACATTCATGCGGCAGCGGGCACGCGTGATTAAATGTCCTGCCGGATGAATCCGGCGTTTCTGCCGAAACGATGCAACCTGGCTTAACGCAGCGTCAAGGTGCGCCGCCAGTTCGACGAAGGTATATCCCGGCCCCGCCACCGGAGCGCGGCTTCCCCGAACCGCAGTGGCGTTCAACTTTCCGCAGGCTGTGGACCCGGGGCAGCCGCGCTCCGGATGCCGGCCGCGGGCGGGTGGCAGAGTCAGCAAGTGCACACGGTTTGAAAGGACGCCCAGCCCGCGCCGAATGACTGCCGGAACCCACCGCTAATCAGAGGTCGGGCGGTGGTAATATAAGCTAATACTTTGCAAAGTATAATTGACAATAATTAGCAGTTGTGATTAACTGGCTCCAGTGCAAGGCGGTTACAAGGGGCTCTTTGATTTTGATGGTTTTCGATCTGGGTTTCGGTACAGACCAGATTGGAGTTCTCCGTAATCTTACGTTGTACTCATTCGAAATTCCCCGGGCCTCTCGGTCATCTCCTGGCTGATTGGCCCGGCTTTTCTTTCTTTTACCGCCCATACCCGCGGCGACGACGCCCCAGTCCATTCGTTGACACTGTTTTTCGCGGCTGTTAGTTTCCGTCCTTCTGGAAAGTCAAATGGACTACAAAAGCACATTGAATCTGCCGCGCACCGATTTCCCGATGAGGGCCGACCTTGTCGCCCGGGAGCCGGACCGGCTGAAAAAATGGGAAACCGCCAGGCTTTACGAAAAAATCCAGGCCACCCGCGCCGGCGCGGAAAAATTTGTCCTGCACGATGGCCCGCCCTTTGCCAATGGCGACGTCCACATCGGCACCGCCCTCAACAAGATTCTCAAGGATATCATCGTCAAATACAAAACCCTGCGCGGCTTCAGCGCGCCCTACGTTCCGGGCTGGGATTGCCACGGTCTGCCCATTGAATTCAAGGTTTCCCAGGACATGCGCAAGGCCGGCGATACTTCAGGCGACGCTGCCACCATTCGCAAAGCTTGCGAAGCTTATGCCCGCAAGTTCATTGACATCCAGCGAACGCAATTCAAACGGCTCGGCGTCTTCGGCGATTGGGACAATCCCTATCTCACGTTTAACAAGGAATATGAGGCTGATGAACTGCGTCTCTTCGCGGATATCGTCGAACAAGGATTTGTGTATCGCGGCAAAAAACCGGTTTACTGGAGCATCCCCTGCCGCACCGCGCTGGCCGAGGCTGAGGTTGAATACCAGGATCACGTCAGCCCCAGCATTTACGTGAAATTTCCCGTGGTCGGCCAGCCGAAAACTTTTGTTCTGATTTGGACGACGACGCCTTGGACGCTGCCTGCCAACCTGGCCGTTGCTTTCAACAATAAATTGGAATATGTCCAAATCGAAGTCGGCAGTGAAAAATACATTTTGTTCCGTGGCTTGCTTCCTGCCGTCGCGGAAAAATGCGGCTGGAGCAATTATCAGGAGCAACCTTTTGCCACCGGGAAGCTGGCTCAACTGCAATACCAGCATCCATTTATTCCCCAACGCACTGGCAGGTTCCATCCGGCCGAATTTGTCACCAGCGATACCGGCACGGGCTTCGTTCACATCGCGCCCGGCCACGGTCTCGAAGACTATCAGCTGGGTTCGCAAGTCGGTCTGCCGATTTATTCGCCTGTGGATGACGATGGCAAGTTCGCCTACACGAATAATTTACCGGTCGAACAACAGATGCCAAAGGAAATGGTGGGCAAATCCATTCTCGAAAAACACGGCAAAAGCGACGCCAACGAAGCCGTCCTGCACGAACTCCGCGCCCGTCATGCCCTGCTCCACCAGGAAAATTATCATCACAGCTATCCGCATTGCTGGCGCAGCAAAACGCCGGTGATTTTCCGTGCGATGGACCAGTGGTTCATCGAGGTAGATCACAAAGTGCCGGAATGGATTGATCTTTTACGAGCTCGAGCAAAAAAATTTGTAAGCTCATTAGATAAACCCAAACAGGAAGTGCTTAGTGCTCTCGGTTTTGATTTAGATGTTGCTGTTAGCCCGAACGATACGTTTGGAGGCCTTCGTTCCCGTGCTATCAGCGCAATTGAATCAGAAGTTCGTTGGATTCCTGATTGGGGTGTCAACCGCATCAAAGCTGCGGTGGAAACGCGCCCCGACTGGTGCATCTCGCGCCAGCGCACTTGGGGCGTGCCGATTCCGGCGTTTTACGACGCGAAAGGCGAACCGATTCTCGACGCCCAAATCGTCCGCAACACCGCCGGCTTGATTGAAAAACACGGCTCAAACATTTGGTTCGAGAAATCTGCCGCCGAACTGTGGTCATTGGTAAAACCCAAAACCTGGAGGGGCGTGGAAGCGGTCAACAAATCCAACGACACGCTCGACGTGTGGATTGATTCCGGGTCGTCTTCGCGGTCCGTTTTGATGCGGCGGACAGAATTGCATCACAACGTAGGACAGGCTTCCAGCCTGTCTCCATCTAAAAAAGAGTCAGAGACAGGCAAGATGCCTGTCCTACAATGGCAAGCGGACATGTATCTCGAAGGCAGCGACCAGCACCGCGGCTGGTTCCAATCCTCGCTGCTGCTCTCGCTGGCGGGCAACGGCGCGGCACCGTTCAAGACCGTGCTTACCCACGGTTTCATGGTGGATGCCGACCGCGAGAAAATCTCCAAGAGCAAACAAAGCCAGGGCGGCTACGAAAAACCGCAGACCGCCGAGGCTTATGTGAAGAAATATGGCGCGGACATCGTGCGCCTGTGGGTTTCGTCGCAGGATTTCCGCAACGACATCATCGTGAGCGAGGAACGCATCAACAAGGTCGCGGAAACCTACCGCGTCATCCGCAACGCGCTGCGTTACCAGCTCTCGAACCTCTACGACTTCGATCCGGCGAAACACACCGTGCGCGAAGACGAACTCACCGGCTTGGATCGTTGGATTCTCAGCGAATTTTCGAAGCTGGAGCAGGAAGTCATCCGGGCTTACGACGCCTACGAATTCCACGTCGTTTATCAAAAAGTCAGCCAGTTCATTGCCGTCGAGCTGTCCTCGATTTATCACGATGTCATCAAGGACCGCCTTTACACCGACCCGGCGAATTCGCATCGCCGCCATTCGACGCAAACGGCGTTGCACCGGCTGGTGACCGGCCTGTGCCAGATGCTCGCGCCGATTCTGGCGTTCACGGCGGACGAAGCGTGGGAATTTGTGCCGGGGAAAAAAGTGAATTCCGTTCACGAATCGAATTGGCTTCAACAAACATTTGTCCTCAGTGAAGCCGAAGGCGAACTCTGGAAAACTTTTTTTACTTTACGGATAAATGCGCTTCCGAAATTAGAAGAAGCACGACAATCGAAACTCATCGGAAAATCGTTGGACGCAAAATATTCCATGAAATTTCCGAAAGCAAAGCTCGACGAAAAAATGAAACATTTAGGTTCCTTTTTAACAATTGGAGACTGGAAATGGACGGGAATAGGAATTTTATCATTAGCCACTGCTGAAAATTTATCGGCGTTGCAAGAATTGTTCAATGTTTCGGAAGTCGAAATTGACAGCTCTGAATCCGTTACTGTTTTTGAGTTTGTGGCTACACACGCCGACGGCCAGAAATGCGAGCGCTGCTGGCATTGGGAGACGGACGTCGGCCAGAACGCCGAGCATCCGACACTCTGCGATCGATGCGTACAAGCCGTTAGAGAACAAAGTTAATTTTGATTGCAAGGCTCAATAGTTTGAATTTGAATCAGGTTGTTATGATAATGAATAGCAAACAGAAAAACGTCCTTACAATTGCTGTCATTCTGTTTGTTTTCGTACTGATAAAATCTTTTGTTG
>JBEKJN010000272.1:0-3954 GCA_050011235.1 Verrucomicrobiota bacterium
ACGGTCGGCCTGCGCTTGAACGGCGTCCGCAATCGCAAGCTGCTCGCCAAAAGCACTGAACAGTCGCTCCGCATGGCCGCGTTGTGGGACGAGGTCAAGGATCGTCTGGACGAGCCGGCCATCAGTTTGTCCGGCGGACAGCAGCAGCGCCTGTGCATCGCCCGCGCACTCGCCGTGCAACCGGAGGTGCTGCTCATGGACGAACCGGCGTCCGCGCTCGACCCGCTGGCGACGGCGAAAATCGAGGAATTGATCCTGGAACTGAAAAAGGATTACACGATTGTGATCGTGACGCACAACATGCAGCAGGCGGCGCGCATGTCCGATTACACGGCGTTTTTCTACCTCGGCGAACTGGTCGAGTTCGGCCCGACGGCGAAGATTTTCACCAGCCCGTCGCAAAAGCGCACGGAAGATTATGTGACCGGCAGGTTCGGTTGAATCGTAATCTTGATCTTGATCTTAATCCCGTTTGCAATTCGTCGCGGCGGTGGCAGGATTAAGATTATGATTACGATCGAAATTTGAGATGAGATGGAATTAAAATTATGGAAAATCACTTTGAGATGGAATTGGACGGTTTGAAGCAAAAGCTGCTGCTGATGGCCAGCCACGCCGAAACCGCCGTCAATCAGGCCGTGCAGGCACTCGTCCAACGCAATTCCGACCTCGCGTTACAGGTGAAGGAAAACGACCGCGTCATTGACCA
This sequence comes from Verrucomicrobiota bacterium, assembly GCA_050011235.1. Taxonomy (GTDB): domain Bacteria; phylum Verrucomicrobiota; class Verrucomicrobiia; order Limisphaerales; family UBA11358; genus UBA11358. The sequence goes on from JBEKJN010000272.1 coordinate 710, forward strand.
GTTCGAAGTGGAGATTGACGAACTGGTCATTCAACTCCTCACCAAGGCGCCGCTGGCCACCAACCTGCGCCTCGTCACCGTGGCAATGAAAATTTCCCAGAACCTCGAACGCATCGGCGACGAGGCGTCGAAAATCGCCAAGCGCGCGCGCGATTTGAGCCGGGAAGCGCCCGTGAAAATCAATCTCGACCTGCCGCGCATGGCCGCCCTCGCGCTCGACATGGTCAAGGCCGCGCTCGACGCGTTTGTGAACTGGGATTCCGCCGCCGCCCGCGCCATCATCCCGCGCGACAAGGAAGTGGACGCGCTCAACAAACAGATTCACGAGGCCTTGGCGCAGCACATGGTGGCCAATCCCAGCACCATTGGCCGCTGCCTGAACTGGATGGTCGCCGCCAAAAGCCTCGAACGCATTGCCGACCACGCCAAAAACCTGGCCGAGGAGGTCGTTTACCTCTGTGAAGCGCAGGATATCCGGCACTCCAAGGCGAAAGGGCAGGGCGTGTCGGCCCCGGTCCCGGGCGCGTAACCCGCCGCCGCGAACATTTTTCTTGCGTGCCGCGGATTCCCGTGCGATTTTCATTTCGTCATTTGACGAAATAACAAATTATGCGCGAATTCATGGCCGTCACCAAGGCGCTGGCCGACCCGAACCGGGTCCGGATTTTACTGGCGTTGCGCCGCCGGGAATTGTGCGTGTGCCAGATCACCGAACTGTTCGGCCTCGCACCGTCCACCGTCTCCAAACACCTTTCCATCCTGCACCACGCCGGTTTGATTCAATCGCGCAAGACCGAGCGCTGGGTCCATTACCGGCTGCCGGACCAAACCGCGCCGGCGGCCGTGCGCGAAGCACTCGCTTGGGTGAAAAAATCCCTCGGCAAGTCCGGGCAGGCCATCGCCGACGCGAAAAAATTGAACCGGGTGCTAAAGACCGATCTTGCCGAAATTTGCCGCCGCCAATGCCGGTAATCGGATTTAACCAACAAAACGAAACGTATGAACATGACATCCACTGAAGATCGAAAAGAAACCGTCCACGAAATGGTCCGCAAGGGCTACGCTGCCATTGCCACCGCCGAAACTTCAAGCCGGTCACTTTCGTGCGGCTGTGGCGGCGCAAAAATCACACCGCAGGACCTGGCAAAAAAAATCGGCTACTCCACCGAAGAACTGGCCGCCCTGCCCGAAGGTGCGAACCTGGGGCTTTCCTGCGGCAACCCCGCCGCGCTCGCCGCCCTCAAGCCGGGCGAAGTCGTGCTCGACCTCGGCAGCGGCGGCGGCTTCGACGTCTTCATTGCCGGACGCAAGGTCGGCGCCACCGGTCGCGCCATCGGCGTGGACATGACGCCGGAAATGCTGGCCAAGGCCCGGCGCAACACCGCGAGTTATCGCCAACAAACCGGTCTGGACAACGCCGAGTTTCGTCTTGGTGAAATCGAGCATTTGCCCGTGGCTGACAACAGTGTGGATGCGATTATCTCAAACTGCGTCATCAATCTTTCACCGGACAAATCGCAGGCGTGGCGCGAAATGGCCCGCGTGCTCAAGCCCGGGGGACGCGTCGCCGTATCCGACCTGGCGTTGCTGCGTCCTTTGCCCCAAGCCGTGCGCGAGATGGTGGAAGCGATGATCGGTTGTGTGGCGGGCGCGGTACTGGTGGAAGAAACGGAACGCATGGCGCGCGAAGCTGGTTTGACGGACATTGTCCTCACGAAAAAATCCGATTTCCTCAAGGCCAAGGCGGATTGGAACGACCCGCTTTACCGGAAAATTGCCGAACATCTGCCTGCGGGGACCGAAGCTGCCGATTTCGTCACCAGTCTGGAAATCAAGGCGCGCAAGCCGAAGAGGTGACAAGTGACATGTGACGAGTGACAAGATTAGACAGCCCGACCCATGTCGGAAATCGTAAATCGTAAATCCGAAATCGTAAATGCCAGGCGCCTGGCGTTCTTTGAGCGTTACCTGACGCTCTGGGTCTTTCTTTGCATGGTCGCCGGCGTCGCGCTCGGCAAACTCGCGCCCGGTTTCACCGCTTCCTTGAGCCAGCTTCAGTTCGGCCAGAACTCGCACGTCAATGTTCCCATCGCCGTGCTCATCTGGCTGATGATTTACCCGATGATGCTCAAGGTGGACTTCACCGCCCTCGGCGGCATCGCGCGCAAACCCAAGGGCCTCGCGGTGACGCTATTCGTCAACTGGCTGGTGAAACCGTTCAGCATGGCATTCCTGGCATGGCTGTTCATGCAACATCTCTTCGCCCCGTGGATTGAACCGGAGACGGCGAAAAATTACACGGCGGGACTCATCATCCTCGCCGCCGCGCCCTGCACCGCGATGGTCTTCGTGTGGAGCTACCTCACCGACGGTGACCCGGTTTACACGCTCGTGCAGGTGGCGGTGAACGATCTCATCATGCTTTTCGCGTTTGCCCCCATCGTGATGTTTCTGTGCGGTGTGGCCAACGTGGTCGTGCCATCGAAAGTGCTCATCACGTCGGTCATCGTGTTCATCGTCATTCCGCTGGTGGCGGGCTGGCTCACGCGCACCGCACTTCTCAAATCGCACGGCAAGGATTGGTTCGAGCAAAAGTTTCTGCCGAAATTTCAGCCCGTGACCGTCTTTGCGCTGTTGCTGACGCTGGTGCTCATCTTTGCTTTCCAGGCGGAAAACCTCACCACGCGCTGGTTTGCGGTGCTCCTGCTGGCCGTGCCGATTGTCATCCAGGTCTATTTCAATTCGTCGCTCGCCTATCTGCTGATGCGCCGATTCAAGGTGCCGCACAACGTCGCATCGCCCGGCGCGCTCATCGGCGCGAGCAATTTCTTCGAGCTGGCCGTCGCCGTGGCCATCACGCTGTTCGGACCCGGCTCCGGCGCGGCGCTGGCCACCGTCGTCGGCGTGCTCGTCGAAGTGCCGGTGATGCTGTCCGTCTGCCATGTCTGCAACCGCTCGCGCGGCTGGTATCAGGCCACGATTTCTGAAAACCAAACCACCAATTGAGTAAAAGCTGCACAACCACACATCCAAAAGTAGGAGACGAGGTAACGAGTCTCTGACTAAAGAACAGATTAACCGAAAAAAATTGAGACTCCTCACGTCGTCTCCTACTAAAATGAAACCCACCGTTCTGATTCTCTGCACCGGCAACTCGTGTCGCAGTCACATGGCTGAAGGCTTTTTACGCGCGGCGGCGGGTGAACTCGTGAACGTTCAAAGCGCCGGCTCAAAACCAACCGGCT
>JBEKJN010000273.1:0-3932 GCA_050011235.1 Verrucomicrobiota bacterium
AACGTTGGGTGTAACTCCCGCGTCCTTGTCGTAATCGGTCGACGGGAAGATGGGGGCCGTAGGATCGCCCTGTGCCACAGCAATAGCGTGGTTGGCTGTGATTACGACCGCCTGCTCGTCCGCCGACAATGCAACTTGCGGCTGCGTAACAGGTTGCGGGCTGGAGTAACCGCTGCCACCTGCCAAAGCGACACCTAAGCGCGAACCTTGGCTCGCGCCGCCATTCATGCTGCCGTTGTTGGCAGTGTTGGCGGCGTTGATGTTGGGATTTTGCCCGCCAAAACCACCGCTCTGGCCGAAACGATTGCCGAAACGAACGAAGCCGCCAGCATTGCCGCCGCTGCCGCCGCCGGGCGCAATTCCCGACATGGGTAAGCCTGGTCTCGACCCCGGCCCCGGCCCGCCTTGCGCCGGTGCGGAGGAGCCGCTCGCGGTCGCAACGGTCAGGGGCAGTTCCTGGACCGTGCCGTGGTTGTTGAACGTCACCATGCCGGCCTGCTCGTCAATCTTCGTCACTTCAATGTCGTCCTGCTGCTGGCCTTCGCTGAGCATGTAAGTCTGCTCCCTGGCTGGTTGTCCCTGCTTGGGCGGGATGGCCACTTTGAACAACGCCTGCAAATGCCCGAAGACGGACATGATGCCGTTGGGTGTGATTTTTGGGAGTGGCACGTCAGGCTGTTTGTTCGGGTCCACCGGCGGCGGCGGGTGGATGTTGAAAACATTGCGGGTCACTATCGGCGCGTAGGGATGATCCGGCGACACCGTATCGGCCGCGCGCAGGCCGGCGTTCAACACCAGCCCGCCCGCGAGGCAAATGCAAAGTTTTCCAACGCGCTTCACGTATCAAGTATATCGTTTGCCGGCTTAAATGCAAACACCGCCAAACCGGTTTGGTTGCGCGAGGCGCATCCGCATATTACCCGGAGCGCCGGCCTCAGGCGGCAACCACCGGCAGGGTACAATGCTGCCGCTCGAATGCGGCGTTCCGTTCGAGGCCTTTGTCCGGGTTGTCAACTGCGGATTACAGGATTTTAACGCAGAGACGCAGAGATTCGCAGAGGATCGTAGGACGGGCATCCTGCCTGTCTCTGACTTTTGGGGCCGGTTGAAGATGGAGACAGGCGGGACGCCTGTCTCACGGGTTGGCGGCGGTGCGAAGTTGCGTCCCTTGGCGTTCCCGGCCGGTGCTCTGTGATTGACAACGGCAGGGCGGACGGTAGTTTGCCGGGCGCAATGGCGTGTTCGTCTATCGGTTAGGACACGGCCCTCTCAAGGCTGAAAGACGGGTTCGATTCCCGTACGCGCTACCAAAAGCTACTTTAACCAATAAAATAAATGATTCCGTGAATTTAAGCCGGTTTCAAAATGCGCTACTGCTAACACTAGCTGCTAACAAGTCCAGCTATGTTTGCGGATGTCAGGACTTGATTTTACGGCTTACTGGCGCGGGTGTGCGGTGGAAGTTGTCAACCCCCTGTTTCCAGCGCGGCGGGCAGGCGCGTAGGCACGCTGGCGAAGCATTTCAACGTGTCTGCCGATTTGTTTCTTCCGTAAAAGTGCCGGCCTCGCATCGTTCAAAAAACGCCAAGATGCTGGCCAGGTGAAAAAGCCGGACGCCCTTGATGCGCCCCGGTTCTCGGATGGAGACGGAACGGATGAAGCCTTTTGCCGCCCACTCGTAGAGCTTTGGACGTGAACAGCCGGAATAAAACTCATGCCCGCACTTCGGCGCTCTCACCCAAACCGGCAAATGGCTGTCGCGCTCGGCTGCAATTTGCGCAGCACGGGATGGAACGGATTGGTTGCGTTGAGCAAAATTGTTCATGGCAGCATTTTTTCTCATTGCCGGAGTCGCCTTGACCCGCCGCCCGGCTCCGGGGATTTTGCCTCTGTGATTCTGCGCCCGGAGAAATTATCACGACAGGAATGGCTGGTAACCAACGCGGAAGCGGTATTTGCGAGCGCCGGGCAAGCGTATACGGCTGGGAAGGGGACCACGCCGCGAAATACGTGCCGCCTCAGCCGCATATTGATTGACTGCGTCCCAGCTCGTCCCGTCCAGAGATGACCACACATCCTCGTATGAGTCTCCCACCCGGCCACTCGTTTGGAGCAAAACGCACCGTTCGTTGCAACGGCAGGCCGCGTCATAAACGTCAGAGCATAAACCTCCCGCCTCTACGACTTCTCTGTCAAATCAGATCAACGTTCCCGCGTTCGAGCGCCGTAACAAAATCGGCCCGGCTTTCAACACACTCCACCGTGCAGGCAATGCCTCCTGCTTCAAGGGCTGCCTGCACAAGTCCAGCATCCTTCCGATCATGCTCCAAATGCAGAATATGCAGCGGCGTTTTCATTGTTAACCCTTGGTGTGCAGCAATCAGCCTGCCATCTTATCAGGTTTCCTTCTCGACGCTGTTCGGCGGCGGCGACAACGTGATAACCGGGCGAATCAGCACTTTGGCGTGCGCCGCCGCCGGACGTAAATGCCTTCATCAACCACGAAAATGCGGTGGAGCGGATTCGGTTGGCATTGAAGAAGTTTGCTCGCTGGCCCTCCAGTTTGTGAGATTTGATTATCTTTCATAGCAAAAAAAATAATCAGCGGGAAAACCTTGCGGGTGCCATGGGGTGTTCACCCCAACCAGTCTCCATGGCTTCAAGCGTCCGCCGGGCCGGGAAGATAAGGATCTGATAACGGTGTCAAGCGGCCGCACTGAACGGAGACACATGGTGTGCGGGACTCTGCTCGACGGCCTCCTTGGTCAAGTTCACGAACACCTTGGATTCATCCCAACTGATCCGGTCAACCGTGCGCGTTGGTATCTGTACTTCCTTGCCGGAAAACCGGTGCCCGGTTTTGATGACCAGTTGACGAATCGCCCAGCTCTGGGCGTCCATCATAAAATCACAGACATGGCCGACCGTCCCATCGCTCGTCTGGAGGTGGTAGCCGTTCATGGCTTGCGTGCTTCGCAGATGCGCATCGGCGCGTTCGAGGTGCGGGCCACTCGCGGAGGCTGGTTCGCTCGGGAGAGGTTTTGACGGCAGTTCCAAAATCGGAAAGCCGCTCATGCCCCACAACCCGTCACCCTGCCAGTAGTAGGGCCAGCCGTAATATCGGTAATACTCCTCTTCGTATTGTCGCGACACCGGCTTGTGCGACTCGATCAAAGGGCTGTTCTCGATCTGTTTCCGGGTCAGTTTCACGCGCAGGACTTTTCCGGTCTGATCGGGGCTGCCAAAGGCATGGGGAGAGATGAGCACCTGTCGTCCCGGCAACCAGGAACCCGTGTCCGCGACCAGATAGCGCACCGCCCAGTTCTGATCGTCAAAATAGAAGTCCTTCACATGGCCGATTTCGCCATCCGACGCCCCGAGTTTGTCTCCGTATAATTGTTTAATGCTTTGTAACATAAACTTGTCTTTCGTATAAATTGCGTGGACCGCTGCCCGGGAAGATAACTTGCCCGGCATTCGATCCATTCAACCGCCTGCCCTTGCTACCGATGGAGCACAGCCCATCCTATTCAAATTCTGCCCAGCAAAAGCAGGACAACCAGAATAACCAAAAGCAATCCCAGTCCGCCGCTCGGGTAATAACCCCAACTCCGGCTGTGTGGCCACGTAGGGAGTGCGCCGAGCAACATAAAAATGAGTATAATCAATAGAATAGTTCCTAACATAATGTTCCTTTCAATGTGCGAATGTGGTTCGCTTGGTTAACCAATCCGGGGGACGCGGATGTCGCCTGAGTGATTGAGAATGCCGAAGGCAAACAACAGCCACACGACGACGCAAATCACCACGACGACGTTGAGAATTTTTTTAATCTTTCCGTCCATCGGGATGTAGGCATTGACCAGCCAGAGCAACACGCCGATGACGATCAGAGTGACGACGAGAGAGATCAGTGACATATATTACCTCCA
>JBEKJN010000274.1:0-3897 GCA_050011235.1 Verrucomicrobiota bacterium
TTCCAGCCTGTCTCCATCTGAATCTAAAAACAAAAGTCGGAGACAGGCAGGATGCTTGTCCTACGCAACATGCAGCGTTTTTTGATTATCGCCACGAACTGTGCGTTGCTGGCGCTGCTGCTGATTGGTCTGCCGGCAGCCACCCACGTGCAACTGGGCAACTGGCAGATCTCCTCCGCTTCCACCAGCCGGCAGTTGCTGTTTTGGGGACTGGCCATCGCGGTGACCGGAAACATTCTGGCCGCGCTCGCGTTCGTCAAGGGCCGCAAAGGGAAAAGGCTCTGCTGGGAATGGGCGGCGGTTTTCGGCGGATTGATGCTGGCTTGCTACGGCTTCCGGCACGGCTATTTCAATTTCAACTGGTTGCAGCAGACGTTGCTGTGGTTTCAAAAACATTTCTGAACCGCTCCAGCCCGGTTGACACGCGCCGCGCCTGAACGGCTTCCCGCCAGAATTAGGGGATCGCCTTTTGGGGATTATTTTTTAGCGAATCGAATTTTTATTTTTGAAAACCAAACGATTCTTATGTAAGATTCGTTGTCTGTTTAAGTTGCCGAAGATGCGCAAAAAATTTCGCCGAAAAAAACAACCGCCCGCAACGGAAGGATTTTTATGGGAACGATTGTCATGGAAAAAACATTACCGGGGTTGAACACCCTGCCCGGCGACGACCTCCGCCAGATCATGTGGCGGTTCGTCGACCGTTACGAATTGCACATGCTCATCCAGGCCGTGCGCGGCGTGGCGCGCGGGCCGGTCGCCCGCCTCGTCGCCAGCGGTGGCCGCAATTCGCATGAGTGGACGCCGGAAAAGGCCGGCCTGCTCCCGCACTTCGATGAGAGCGGCATCACCGCCGCATTCCTCGATCCTGAGTATGGCGGATTCATCGCCGGCCCCAAAAATCTCGTGCTGGCGCTGATCGCGTTCGAGTTGTCGTGGGTGGATGCCGGCGCCGCCACGTGCAGCCTCGCCGGCAATCTCGGACTTGCACCCATTCATGAGCGCGGCACACCGGAGCAGAAGGCCAGATACGTTGGCGGGGCCGCACCGGTAAAACCGGGAGAGAACCGCAAACAAATCCGCGCCGCGTTCGCGCTTACCGAGCCCATCCCGTTCGTCGGCGTCGAGACCGGCATGTTGGCCGGCAAGGTGCGCGTTGCCGAGTGGAAGGAAGGCGGCGAGCCGGTGCTGCAAGTGGACAAGCGCGGTCGCTTCATCACGAACATGGGCTTCGCCAACGTGGTCGCCGCCGCCGTGGATTCCGATGACCAGCACATCAAGGGCAGTTGCATGATCATTCTGGAGGAAACGGATCCCGGCAAGTTCGACCGCGGCACGCCCACCAAAAAACTCGTCCATCAGCTTTCCTCGACCAACGACCCCGTGTTCAATTTGAAAGTGCCCGCCAGCCGCATCATCGGCGGTTACACAGTCAAGGACGGCGTCATCATTCCGAATTATTCGCACGGCGAAATCATCGAGGCGGTCTTTCGTCGCACGCGCGTCACCGTCGGCCTGATGACCGCCGCGAAACTGCTGTCCGCCGTTGAGCCGGTGATTCTTTATCATCGCCGCCGGTTCCGCGGCGGGGAAGGCGCGCCCGGCACACCGCGATATGAACTCGGTTTGCAACAGAAGGAAGACGCGCTGCAGCGGCTGGTGGACATCTGGGCCACGGGCGAGGCGAGCGCGTCACTGGGTTTTGCCGCCGCGCGCCTGTTTGATGAGCTGGATCCGCTGGAAAAGCAAAAAGACCGGTGGCTCGCGGAGAAAAAACTGGCCGGCCGCGCTGCATTCAAGGAACTGATGAAGAAGCAGCAGGACGCGCTGGAACTGTTGAAGCTGACTTTGCAGCCGGTCGGCGCGCGCGAACCGAACGACGCGGTCGCCCTGCAAACCGACCCGCTGGTGCAATTTGTGATTCTTGATTCGCTGGCCAACGTCCTTTGCCCCGCCTGCAAGCTTTGGAACACCGGCCATGGCGCCACGATGATGCGCGAAGCCGTCAGTCTCATGGGCGGCTACGGCGTCACGGAAGATTGCCCCGGATTCCTTGGCCAGAAATGGATGGACGCGCAGCTCGAAGCCACCTACGAAGGGCCGGAGGCCGTGCAGCGCCTGCAGCTTTCCATCACGATGACGAACGAATTGTTCCTCGCGCAGTTCCAGCAGTGGATTCTGGAGATGCGGCGCATCGCCTCCGAGCGGCCCGGCACCGGCTCATGCGCGCTCGCCACCGCCATGCAACTCTGGCTCTGGACGCTCAATCACGTGCAAACCACCACCGACGCCGACGGCACCAGGCTCTATCACAAGTCCCGCCAGGGCGTGACCTTCCCGCTGGCCGACGCGCTGTGCTGGTTGCTGGCTGCGCGTCAATTTGTCCTCGACGTGATTGAACTGGACACCAAAGGTGCCGGGAATCCGGCGCTCGCCGATGGGCTGGCCGGAACGGTCGCGTTTTTCACCGACCTCTGCCACGTGCAAACCGCCCGCGCCGCCGGCGAGGTTGGCCGCATCTGCGCTGAAATCGTCCACGGTTACAATCGCCATCCGGCTTGGGACGAAACGAGTTGCCACGCCTGCTACTGTGCCGAGGAATTGGAAACGCTTGAGGGCATCATTCCCGGCATTGACGGCTCGGCGCGCGCCTACTCGGACGTTTCCGAAATCCGGGAATCGCATCCAATGAAGGCCGGCCCCTGCGTGAAATTTGATGGTCTCGAAACGTTTGTCCATTTGCGCGCCAAACTGGACGGCTGCCTCACTGGTTGCCGGCTCGCCAAAGACCGTGCCGCCGGGGCGCTGACGAAGGTGATGACGCGCGAAGCGCTGGATTATCCGGCGTGAAACTTTGACACGCGAAGAAATGAGCCCTAATCTCCGTTTGTTCGAAAAGATTATCGCTTTAAACTCAACGAAAGGGAATCAGTTATGAGAGCACAACGAGTGGACACGTGGGCGGCTGCAATCAAGGACAAACCCGGCACGCTGGCGGCCAAGTTCAAGGCGTTGTCGGCGGCGGGCGTGAACCTCGAGTTTGTCATCGCGCGCCGGTCGCCGGAAAAACGCGGCGCGGGGGTCGTGTTTGTCACACCCATCAAAGGATCGAAACAGTGCGGCGCGGCCGGGGCGGCCGGATTCAAAAAGACCAAAAGCCTGCACACGGTGAGGATTGAAGGCACTAACAAACGCGGTCAGGGCATGCGTTTCACACAGGCGCTGGCCGACCATGGCCTCAACCTGCGCGGACTGTCGGCGGCGGCCATCGGAAACAAATTCATCTGTCACATCGCCGTGGACAGCGGGGCCGATGCCAGCAAGGTCGCACGCATTCTGAGCAAGCTGTAACGCCGGGGTTGTCGTTGCCAGCCTGCGATTCAATGACCGAAGACTTTGCTTTTCAACTCATGGCACATGAGTTCGCCGGTTTGATATTGCAAATTGCAACATCAAAGAGAGGACGTAGTGGCTGTCCTGAATGTAGGAGCCGAGGTGACGAGGCTCAAATCAACACCAGTCCCAAACGAGTCAGAGCCTCCTCACGTCGTCTCCTACAATTTTAGAAGAGCGCTGGATAAAACGTTTTTTTCATGACAGATCAAACCGCGACCATCAACCGCCAGCGCATGGATGCGGACATCGTCTGCGTCGGGTTCGGGCCGGCCACGGCGGGGTTCCTCACGACACTATCGAAACAACTCGTCGATGCGGACGGCACACCAACCGTCGAGAGCGCCGTCATGCCGGGCATGCCGCCGCAGGTGCTTTGCTACGAGCGAGCCGACGACATCGGTTTTGGCGTCTCCGGGGTCGTGACGCGGGCGCGGGCGTTGCGCGCAAGCTTCCCGGAAATTGAGAAGGCCGGCATTCCGATGGCGGCGCCGGTCGGCGAAG
>JBEKJN010000275.1:0-3860 GCA_050011235.1 Verrucomicrobiota bacterium
CAACCCGGCAAACGCCGCGCGGTCGCCGCGTTTCACGCGGAGCATCAGTGCGGCATCGGGGTCGGGCTGGACTGGCATTGCGGTGGAGTTTAATCAACGTGGCGCGTGCGACAAGGTTTCGCTCGTTTATCTTAATCCTGCTCTTAATCGTAATCCCCGGACGAAGGGCGATTGGGATTATGATTACGATTAAGATTAGGACATCGTGGCCCTGCGATGGCTTGCTTTGAAGTCGGTTTGCTCCCAATTTATGCGCCCGTGCAGGATTTGCTGGAAAAAATCGAGGCCGACGCCAAAGCGCGTCTGCCGTTGCCGCCGAACGCTGGCACGGCGGAAAAGCTCGCGCGCTACAAGGGATTTCTCAAGGTGGAAACGCACCGGCTCAAGTTGTTGCACCGCGCCGGTGGAGGCGGACGTGAAATTTGCCAGGGCCGGGCGGCGATACTCGACGCGTTGCTGCGGCATCTTTGGGAAACGGCCAGGAGCAGCTTGTCGGCGCAGGCGCAAAAGGAATTTCCGCCGCTGGCGCTCGTCGCCATCGGCGGTTACGGCCGCGGCGAGTTGAACCCGCACAGTGACATTGACTTCATGTTTTTGCACGACGGCCAGATTGCGGCGGGCAAACCGCTGCCGTATCTGTCCAAGCTGATTGACGGCGTGCTGTATCCGCTGTGGGACATCGGCCTGAAGGTCGGACACGCGGTGCGGAGCATTGACGATTGCGTGAACGTGGCGAACTCGGACATGCAATCAAAAACGTCGCTCATCGAAGCGCGGTTCATCATCGGTGAGGAAATGCTGTTCGCCAAGTTTCAGAAAACGCTTGTAAACAAATGCGTCGCCGGTTTCGAGGAAAAATACATCGCGATGCGGCTGGAAGACCAGTCGGCGCGGCACACGAAGTTCGGCAATTCCGCCTGCATGCAGGAGCCGAACATCAAAAACGGCTGTGGCGGCCTGCGCGATTTCCAGAACCTGTTGTGGATGGCGTTCTTCAAATACCGCGCCCGCTCATTGCGCGAACTGGAACAGCAGGAATTTGTCGGCGAAGCCGAGCGCAGGCAACTGGAGGCGGCCTATGATTTTCTGCTGCGCACGCGGACGGAACTGCATTACCACGTCAACCGTCCGCTCGACGTGTTGGGCAAGAACTTGCAGCCCGCCGTGGCGCACAATCTCGGTTATGGCGACCGCTCGCCAAGCAAACGCATTGAGAAATTCATGCGCGACCTCTACACGCACATGCGGAACATCTTCCTCATCACCCGCACGCTGGAACAGCGCATGGCGCTGTTGCCGGTGGCGCCGAGCCGGCTTTCGCTGCGCGCCTGGCTGCCCCAGCGGCGGCGCGAACCGGAAATCGTGGACGGTTTCAAATTTATCAACGGCGAAATCCACGCCACGTCCAACCGCATTTTCCGCGACTCGCCGCGCCGGCTTATGCGCGTGTTTCTGCACGCGCAACAGCGGCGATTGGCACTGCATCCCGACCTCGCGCAACTCATCCGCAACCAGCTCTCGCTCGTGGATCGCGACTTTTTGAACGACGAGCAGGTGGCTGAAACATTTCTGACCATTCTCGACCGGCGCGGCGAAGTTGCGCCCATCCTGCGCGCGATGCACGAGGTGAATCTGCTCGGCAAATACATTCCCGAATTCGGCAAGCTCACCTGCCTGGTGCAGCACGAGTTTTATCATCAATACGCCGCCGACGAACACACGCTGGTCTGCCTGGAGCAACTGGACCGCGTTTGGGAGGCCAAAGACGAGCCTTACAAGAATTACGCGCCGCTCTTTCAAAGCCTCGAACGACCAAGACTGCTCTATCTGGCGTTGCTGTTGCACGACGTGGGCAAGGCGGAACACCACAGCCGGAAGAAACATCCTGAAGTCAGCGCCGCGCTGGCGATGCGCGCCGCCAAACGGCTCCATCTCGACAGCGCCGTGACGCACACCCTGCAAATCATCGTCGAGAACCACCTGCTCATGGCGGGCATTTCGCAACGGCGCGATCTCGACGACCCCGCCGTGGTCCGCCAATTTGCGCGCCAGATCGGAACGCCCGAAGCGCTCAATTTGCTCACGCTGCTGACGTTCGCCGATTCGCAGGGCACGAGCGACAAATTATGGAACGGTTTCAAAGACGCGTTGCTGTGGGACTTGTATGCCCGCGCCATGCCGCTGCTCACCGGCGGCACGGAGTTCATCCGCGCCGGAAAGGCACAGCGCGAGTCCCTGCTGCAGGAAGTGCGGGAACTGGCGCCGGCGGAAATTAGCGAGGAGGAACTACAGGGGCATTTCACCGCGCTGCCGCCGCGTTATTTTCAAATTCACACGGCAGCGGAGATTCTCGACGACCTCGTGCTCACGCATCGCTTCCTGCAACGTCAGGTTCTCGAAGACGGCAAAGCCTGGGCGCCGCTGACGGCGTGGCAGGACGAACCCAACCGGGGTTACAACCTCGTCAAAGTGTGTACTTGGGATCGCGCCGGCCTTTTCAGCAAAATTGCCGGCTCATTCAGCGCCGTCGGCTTGAACATTCTCGGTGCGCAGATTTTCACCCGCGCCGACGGCGTAGCGCTCGACACGTTTTTTGTCAACGACGCCGCCACCGGCAACCTCGCCACGCGCGAGCAACACGACAAATTCGACAGCCTGCTCGACCGGGTTTTGACCGGGGAGGAGGTTGACCTGCCCGCGCTCATCCAACGCCACATTGTGACGCACCCGCGGTATCAGGCCTACACCGGCGAGCGCATTCCCACGCAAATCCGGCTCGACAACGAGGCTTCGGAAACACGCACCCTCATCGAGATTGAGACGGAAGACCAGCTCGGCTTGCTTTACACCATTTCGCAAACCCTGGCCGAACTGGCGCTCGACATTTCCGCCGCGCGCATCGTGACCGAACGCGGCGCGGCGATTGACAGTTTTTACGTCCGCGAACTTGACGGCAGCAAGGTTGTGTCCGTCGAACGGCAACTTTTGATCGAAGACCGGTTGCGCAGTGCGATCCACCGGCTCGATATCGGGCCATGATTGTTCTGCAAACGAGTTGCCAGCCGCCGCGCAGTTTGGTAGAAGCAGATCACGGTGCGGGCGTTGCCGCGCCGCAGTCCCGCAAGGCGGGACGGAGGCGGGTGTGGTTCAGTGGTAGAATGCGGGCTTCCCAAGCCTGAGATGAGGGTTCGATTCCCTTCACCCGCTCCAATCTTGATTTCACTCAATAAAATCAATTGTTTTGTGAGTTTTTTGGTTTTCAAAATGCGCTACTGCTAACATTAGCTGCTAACAAGTCCAGCTATGTTTGCGGATGTCAGGATTCGATTTTAAGGCTTTTCAGCACGGGCGCGCGGGAGTTGTCAATACCCTGTTTCGAGCGCGGCGGGCGGGCATGTAGGCTCGCTGGCGAAGCATTTCAACGTGTCTGCCGATTTGTTTCTTCCGTAAAAGCGCCGGCCTCGCATCGTTCAAAAAACGCCAAGATGCTGGCAAGATGGAAAAGCCGGACACCCTTGGCGACCCGATACCTGCGGGTCTTGCCACGGTTCAAGGGCGTTCAGGTCCACGGTGACGCTGCGTTTGGCCAGCGACGCTTTCACGTCACGCATCGCCGCCAGGCCGCCTTGCGCAAGCACGTCAATTTTCACGAGACCGATGATTGACTAGGCTTCGGTCTGCGGTCGGCGAGCGGGGAAGTGGAGCGGAGAACGGAGAGAAGCGTTTAGCGGAACGAAGCCGGAGCGCAACGCCGCCGCCGAGCCGCAGACGGAAGTTATTCCGCATCCCGTTTTATGCCGCATGGTTTGCGATTTGGGCCGGTTTGATTGGGCGCCCGGCTTTCCCCGATGCGGCATAAA
>JBEKJN010000276.1:0-3845 GCA_050011235.1 Verrucomicrobiota bacterium
AGGGCGCAGCCCAGCACCAGCAGCGCCGACAGCCAGGCCGCCGCCGGGTCGAACAATTTCCGCGCCAGGAGAAACGTCAGCACCACCACCACCAGCAAAAGAATTTCGTTGAACACCGCAATCAGAAAATCGGGTTGATAGCGCTGGAAACGGCCGCCGTCGGACCAGAATGGTTTGTTCATTTCCACGCCGAAGTGAAAGGGCAGCACTTTCATCAGCCCGGCCAGCACCGTCGGATAGACCGGCGGATTGGCCAAATCCGGGTGCGGGGCCTGGATTTGCGCGAAATCCGCGCCGGCGGACACCGGCGCGACCGCCCGGCTTGCCTCGTTGTTTTCTTGCACCAGAAAAAGACTAAACGGGCGGAGAAACAACGTCGTGTAACCTTTGCCGTCCGCAATGTTTCGCGCCAGTTGCGCTGTGTCCATCGCCTCCGGCGCGGAAAAATTCCGATACGCGCGCAAATCATACAAAACCACCAGCGCCATTACCACCAAGGTCAGCACGGCGCTCCACAGAACGCGCCGCCCCGCCCCGACCTCCAGTTTGTGAATCAGGTCCTGGACCAATTCGCTTATGTCCATAGCTCAAAATCCTTCCAGATGATACGCGTGCAATTTGCGATGAAACGTCCGCCGGCTCATGCCGATTTTCTTCGCGGCCAATGTGCGGTTGCCGTCGGTTTCTTTCAAGGCGCGAATAATCAATTGTTTCTCCGCCTCCTTCACCGTCAGGTCATTGCGTTGCAATAATTGCGGCTCGCTACGACCGCCACCGCCGCGCACGGAAGGCGGCCAATCGCGCGCCCCGATCTTTTCGCCCCGGCAGAACACCACGGCGTGCTCGATGGCCGTGCGCAATTCGCGCACGTTGCCCGGCCATGAATAATTCATCAGCGCTTCGAGCGCGTCCGCCGTGAAATCGTTCACCGGCTTGCCGTTTTCGCGCGCAAATTCGCGCAACAGGCTTTGCGCCAGCAACGGAATGTCGCCCGCGCGTTCGCGTAGCGGCGGCAGATGAATTTCCACCACGCGCAGCCGGAAAAACAAATCCTCGCGGAATGTCCCGGCCTTGACAAGTTCCTCCAGATTTTTGTTCGTCGCCGCAATGAGCCGGGCGTCGGCGATGAGCGTTTTGTTTGAACCGACGCGTTCAAAAGTGCGTTCGCCAAGAAAACGCAGCAGTTTCACCTGGATCGTCGCGTCAATTTCACCGATTTCGTCCAGAAACAGCGTTCCGCCCTGCGCCTGCTCAAATCGGCCAATCCGCCGCTCGTGCGCGCCGGTGAACGCCCCTTTTTCGTGGCCGAACAACTCGCTCTCCAGCAACGTCGGCGCCAGCGCCGCGCAATGCACCGTCACAAACGGCTGTTTGGCGCGCGGACTCAACTGGTGAATCGCCTTCGCAATGAGTTCCTTGCCCGTGCCGCTTTCGCCCGAGAGCAGCACCGTGGCCCGCGTCGGGGCAACCTGCCGGACGATCTCAAAAATTTCCTGGATCGCCGGCGATTTGCCGACGATGTTTTCGAGGCCGAATTTGGAATCGAGTTGCTGGCGCAACGAAACATTTTCTGATTCGAGATTTTGCTGGCGCAGCGCGCGCGCGATCCGCATCTCCAGTTCATCAATTTGTAGCCGCCCTTTGGCGATGTAATCGTCCGCGCCGCGCTTCATCGCGTCCACGGCCAGTTCCTCCGAGCCGTAAGCCGTCATCAAAATGCAAATCGGCGGTCTGGTCAGCGATTTGGCGCGGGCGATCAACTTCATGCCGTCCTCGCTCGGCAAGCGAAAGTCCGTGAGCAGCACGTCGAAGTTGTTGCGTTCGAGCAAATCCGTCGCCGCTTTTGCATCCTCGGCCACGTAAACGTCGTAACGCTCCTCGAGCGCCGCGCGCAGCCCGTCGCGCGTCGGTTTCTCGTCGTCCACGATCAACAATGTCGGTTTTTCAGTCACAATTTTTCAAGGTTGCGTGAAGAACTTGCGCTCAAGTGGGTTCTGTCACGGTCTCCATTCCGGTTCTTTCTTTCAGCAAACGCGGCCCGCGCTCGTGCAACGGCAACCAGATTCTAAACGTCGTGCCGCGACCGACGTGGCTTTCCAGTTCAATTCTGCCGCCATGCGCGCGCACGATGCGTTGCACAATCATCAAGCCGAGGCCGGTGCCCATTTCCTTGGTCGTGAAAAACGGCTCGAAGATGCGGTTGATTTGTTCCGGCGGGATGCCGCCGCCCGTGTCGGTCACGCCCACCCAGACGCCGTCGGCGCTTTCGCCGGTTTGCAACGTGAGGGTGCCGCCCTTGGTCATCGCGTGCATCGCGTTTTTGACGAGGTTCACCAGGACCTGTTGCATCTGTGTCGCGTCAATCGGTGTTGCCGTCAACTGCCGCGCCAGCCTCGTCTTTACCGTCAAACCGCGATTGTCCAGTTCCGGTTGCAGCAGTGCCAGGGTTTTTCCCACGACATCGTTAAGGGAAGTGACTTTCAATTGCGGTGGCGCGGGACGAATCGCCTGCAAAAATTGCGTGATGATGTAATCCAGCCGGGCAATTTCGCCCTTGGCCACGCCGAGATATTGTTCCAGCTTGCGGGAAACTTCCGCGACTTCGGCCTCAGCGGCGAGCGTTTGTGAAAGCGTGCGCGAAACCAATCTCGAGGTGGCGGTGGTTGTTTTCAGTTTTTTCAACTCGCGTTCCATGAGTTGCAAATGGATGTGCAGCGCGTTGAGCGGGTTGCCGATTTCGTGGGCGACGCTGGCGGCGAGCAGCGTAAGTGCCTGGACGCGCTCGCTTTCGATGGCTTCGAATGTTTTTTGCCGCGCCTCGGTCGCGTCGTGCAAAATCAGCGCGACGCCGGAACTGCCGGCGGCCTGGCCGTCGAGTGGCGCCGCGTAAAGGCGGAGAAAGCGCGGGCGCGGATACTGCACTTCAAATTCGTGGCGTATGACGCGTTGGCCACCCCCGTGGTCCGCCTTGGAAATTTTCTCCCAATCCAATTCCGGCAAAATGTCCGCGATTTGCTGGCCCTCGACGTCGGGTTGCAAGCCGATGAGCTGCGTGACGGCCTGATTGAAATAGATGATGCGCCCCTGTTCGTCCGCGACCAGCACACCGTCTTCGATGGTGTTGAAGAGTGTTTCAAGAAAGCTGCGTTCGCGCGCGAGCCGCTGGACAACGGTCTGGAGGCCTTCCGTGTCCAGCCGCCCAATGCGGCCAAGCACTTTATCAAGAAAACTGGATTTGGGCGTCGCCATTGAACGAAATCAAGATTTCAGAGTGGCAAAATGGCACAACGCCAGGATTCGTCAAACCAAAAGAAAGCGCGTCGTGGCACAACATTTTTTGAAGTCGCGGAGCGACGAATGGAAATTAGCCAGCTACGAAGTGGCTGGCCTTTGCGAAAATAATTTTGCGTCCCGACAGGGACGATGGAAGGCGGACGAGGATTTTCCACCGTCCTTTCAGGACGAATTTTATTGGGGGCGGTGAATCCGGCACGATGTGCCGGCCAACTTTCTCTGGACAACCCGATTTGCCCGGCGCAAAGTCGAATTTGTGAAAGGAAAAATCGCAGCTTAATTCTGGGTTAGGCTGCAAGGAACATACTATGGATAAATCGTTCGTCACTGCTGATTTTATCGGACGGTGTATTGACAATGCTATCTGGCTTGGAATTGGCATAGTCGGCTTGCTGTATTATCCGTGGAAGATACGCCGAGATATTGCGTCTAGTGTAGTGTCTCACAAACGACTGGAGTTATTTTTGGTTTTTATTGCTCGCGGCAACGTGCAGCCGGGTTTGACTTGCTCAAGCGTCTGGCGGCAGCGTTTGAGTTTCTCCACGATGGAT
>JBEKJN010000277.1:0-3794 GCA_050011235.1 Verrucomicrobiota bacterium
TGGACACGAAGAAATTTTTCTGTTTTGACACGGATTTCAGAGATTTTCACAGATTGCCTGAACAGAAATTTTTAATCCGTGACAATCGGTGTAATCCGTGTCTTCACCCGGCAAAATCGAAGTCCGAACAGCTCGTGAAATAATGGCAGCGCGGACAACGCGGCTTGCACTGCTCGTCAATCAACGCATGCCCGCACGGGGGACAAAACCGCCAATACTCGCCGGAAATGTTTTTATCCGGCGGCCCGGGGCAGGCGCCAGACGCATGAACTTCAATGGTTGCCGAGTCAATGTTCAAATTCATCCGCTGTTAACCGCGCCACGAAAGTTCCCTGCGAATCCAATTGGGGTCGCGGCGCAAATCCAGAACGGCAAACACCTGCGTTTCGGTTTTGGTCACACGGTAATAAATGCCGAACGGAAATCGGTTGGCGAGCATCCGGTAAAATCCAAAATAGCGGGAATGGATTCCGTGATAAAGCGCGAGGCTTTCGATGTCGCTCACGAGCGAATCGGCGCAGTAATCGCCAACGCCCGGTTCTTGTGCGTCATAAAAATCCCGCGCCTGCTCGATGTCTTCGGCGGACTCGGCCAGGACGACTGCTTTTCTCATGCCGTGCGTTTGGCAAGACGTTTCTTGAGTCGGGCGACGGTGAGAAATTCGCCCTTGCCCGCTTCAACTTTGGCGAGGCGCTTTTCGAGGATTTTTTTATGCCAGCCCGGCGATTCCAATTTGTCCGGGTCGGCAGACATCGAACGCCAGAGAAGTTCCATCGCTTGCAACCGTTCAGCAAAGCTCATGCGCTCAATCTCCAAAGTCTCGATCATGGCTGAAAAATAATGCTGTTCTTTGTTGAGCGCAAGCTATTCGCGCGGCGGGCATGGAAGCGGTGGATGTGCGGGAATTGCGGAGCGGAAATTAAGCTATTGAGGCAACTGCGCCTTGCGCTTAAAAAGAAGCAGGCTGGCCTTGGCAAATTCATCCTTTGCCAACGGCTCCGACCAGTGGTCTTTTTGTTGGTCAACAACATATCCGCCCACAAGGTCGTAGCCTTGTTCGATATAACGATTCAAAAAAACCGAGTAGTCCGGGGGCGTTGTTTTTAATTTCGGCCAACTGGTCGCTGATTGCACCACAACAATCAGCGATGGGGGATGTGCTTCCAAATCATCCTCGGCTTCCGATTGATACATCTTTGCCACCGGCGGCGGCGGATATAGCAACGGATAGGCGGTTATGAATCGAGTGGGACTGAAGCGTCTGGCGTAATAAAGGATTTGCGGTTCCGAGCCGGCCACGTAAACAAAGTCGCGAGGTGAACTTAGTTCAGCGACACGTTTTGCCACCAATGGCGATTCCAGGAATGGACTCCACTTGCCCATTTTCATTTCGGCAAAGTGTTCCGGCGTTTGGACCAGCCAAGGCATATCCGGTCGGATTACTAAAATGACAACCGCGGTAACAAACAAATGTGCCAGCCAGCCAGTTGGCCGCGTCATTTGTTGGGCAATGACCGAAACCAGATTGCGAATCCCCACAACAGTTATCAGCGCCCAAAACGGCATCATAATGACGTAATACTGTCCGTAGCAACTGGTGCCAGAGGCGACAACGGCACAAACAAACATCCCCAGCCAAAAAAAGATGCGAGGTTTTGGCTTTATCAGCGCCGCCCAGGGAATCAAGAATAGTATCCACCAGTTGGACCAAAAATCCTTTATTTGTGACAGAAATGCATCCGCTCCAAAAAGCTCCATTTGAGTATAATAACGGTTGAAGCGCACCGTGCATTCCCACAGCCACCGCCCGCCGTCGTGGACCAAAAAGAATCCAAGAATGCCACAAAGGCGCTGGCCAAAAGACGCGGACCCCAAAAGACATGTGGCAGAAAAAAATCCGACAGCGCGTAACTGTAAAAAACCATGGGTGGTTTCTGAACAAAGGCGTGTTCATAGGGAGCCATGCCGTGTTCCAATAACAGCGCGGAATAGGCATATTCTCCCTCGTCGCGGTTGAGGGCGGCGTCGAAGTTGTTCCAACGCAAAGCGATGAATAAAATGATTAAACCCAGAATCCCAAGCCAATGGCTTCGCCAATTTTCGGCGAAAAATTTCCCGCCCGGATTTCGAAATGAAAAATTCATTGCTGGCCGGATTTCCCGCCGTATTCGATGAAACTTTTCATCTTCACGCCTGTCCAAGCCGCTTCGATTTCTCCGTCGCGGCGCGGACGGCGCTCATCACCACGCCGCGCAGTTTGCCTTTTTCCAGTTCGTGCAGCCCTTCAATCGTCGTGCCGCCGGGGCTGGTCACTTGGTCCTTGAGCGCGCCGGGATGCACGCCGGTTTCCAGAACCATTTTCGCGCCGCCCAAAACGGTCTGCGCGGCGAGTTTCGTGGCCACGTCGCGCGGCAATCCCGCCGCCACCCCGCCGTCGCTCAAGGCCTCGATGAATTGATAAACGTAAGCCGGCCCGCTGCCGCTCAAGCCGGTCACGGCGTCGAGCAGTGATTCCTTTACCTGGAACGCGAGGCCGACGGCGGAAAGAAGTTTTTTCGCCAGCTCGCCGTCCGCCGCCGTCGCGGATTTGCCGAGCGCGAACGCCGACGCGCCCGCGCCGACGAGCGCCGGTGTGTTGGGCATCACGCGGATGACGCGCGCGCCGGCGGGCAACGCGGTTTCGAGTTTTGCGAGTGTCACGCCGGCGGCGATGGAGATGAGCAGATGTTTTCCGGTGAACGCGCCGCAAATTTCCGCCAGCGCGGCGGAAACCTGGTCGGGCTTGGTCGCCAAAATCAGAACGCTCGCGAATTTCGCGACTTCGGCGTTGGCCGTGACCGTTTTTGCGCTGACCTCGGCGGCGAAATGTTTGCGCGCGGCGTCCACCGGGTCGCTGGCGATGATTTCACGGGGGCCGACGAGTTCGCCGCGAATGAAGCCGCAGGCGAGCGCGGTGGCCATTTTGCCCGCGCCGAGAAAGCCGATTTTCAATTGGGTAACCATGAAAGTTTTGTAGCAGGCCATTTTGTTGAACGGAAGAAAATAACACCGGTCAACTCGCGGCTTGAATTCGCTCCGCTTGCGCTTATCCTAAACGCAGGACAGAAAAAGCCGCCGAGCTTTGTTTTTACGCCATGTCAAACAACCGCAGCACTTGGGAGACTTTTGAGGCCATGCGCCAGGCCGCCGAAGAAGGTGACCCGCAGGCGCAGTGCTATCTTGGTGTGTGCTATCAGAACGGCCAGGGCGTGGCGCAGGATTATCAGGAGGCGGTGAAATGGTACCGCCGCGCGGCGGAGCAAGACGACCCGGTCGCGCAATGTTATCTCGCCGTGTGCTACCTGCACGGCACGGGCTTGCCGCAGGAATTTGGCGAGGCGGCCAAGTGGCTGCGCGAGGCGGCGGAGCAGAACGATCCGGCGGCGCAATTCAATCTCGGCATGCTTTACGAAACCGGCCAGGGCGTGCCGCAAAATTATGCCGAGGCGGTGAAATGGTATCGCGAAGCAGCCGAGCGCGGCTATCCGGCGGCGCAATTCAACCTCGGGGTTTTTTACGAAACCGGCCAGGTCGTGCCGCAGGATTACACCGAAGCGGTCAAATGGTATCGCGCCGCCGCCGAACAGGAATGTGCGCCCGCGCAGTGCAATCTCGGGCTTTGCTACCAGACCGGGCGCGGCGTGGAGCAGAACCGGCGGGAAGCGGTGAAATGGTTCATCCGGGCCGCGCGCCAAGGTGACAAAACCGCGCAACACAATCTCGGTCTTCACTATGCCGAGATGGAAATAAAGGAA
>JBEKJN010000278.1:0-3776 GCA_050011235.1 Verrucomicrobiota bacterium
CGACGGCACGCCGAAAATCATTTATCGCCAGGACCTCAGCCGACTCGGCTGGGCGCTCGGCGAAAAGGTCCGCGAAACCCTGGTCGCGAAAGTGACGCAATGAACAATGTGCTGAAAATCTATTTTGGAAAGCGCAAACGGTTGACGAGTGTGCTCGGACTGGCGTTGGACGGCAGCCGATTGGAAGGCGTGGTGCTCCGCCGCACCAACGGCGCGCTGCAACTCCAGCAAGCCTTTTCGGTCACCCTTTCGCTGGATCCATTGACGGCGGCGCCGGAACTCATCGGGCGCGAGATTCGTAATCACCTCGACGCCGCCGGCGTGCGCGAACGCCGCTGCGTGGTGGGCGTGCCGCTCAAGTGGACGCTCACAGCGCACACCGAATTGCCGCCGCTGCCGGAGGCGGATGCCACAAGTCTTTTGCAACTGGAAGCGGAACGCGGTTTTCCGTGCGACGTCGCAACGCTGCGCCTGGCGAATTCGCGCTGTCCGTTGTCCGCCGGCAAGCAGCACGTGACGCTGGCGGGCATTCCCAACGCCCACCTTGCGGCGCTGGAGCAGGTTTTGGCGGCAGCGAAATTGAAGCCGGTCAGCTTTGCGCTTGGACTGGCGGCATTGCAGCCACCGGCTGAGGAGGCGTCGAGCGGAGTGCTGGCGCTGGCGGTGGGCGAAAGCCAGGTGTCTTTGCAAATCACCTGCGGCGGCGGCATGGCCGCTTTGCGCGGGCTGGAAGGCGCCATCGAGGATGAGGCCGGACGTCACGTGCTGCATGCTGATCTCGTTGCGCGCGAGGCGCGCATCACGCTGGGGCAATTGCCAGCGGAGTTGCGTGAAGCCGTAAAGCGCATCCGCATTTTTGGCCCGCGCGAATTGGCGCAACAACTGGCCGACGAAATGGAACTGCGGTTCGAGCCGATGGGATTGAACATTGAAATCGCCGCGGCTTATTCGCCGAACGAATTTGGCGTACAGCTTCCGCCGGAAGTTTCCGTCTCACCGGCATTCAGCCTGGCGGCGCGTTTGTTGGCAGGACAAACGCCGGCGTTTGAATTTTTGCCACCGAAGCCGACGGCTTTCGAACAGCTCGTCGCCAAATATTCCTCCGGCCGGTTGCGCTCCGCCGGTGCGGCAGCGGCCGGGGTGGTGGCGATTGTCGGCGGATTGTTTCTGTTCCAGGAATTTCAACTCATCCTGCTGCGGTCGCAGTGGTCGGGAATGTCGGCCAAGGTGCAGGAACTGGACGGGTTGCAGCAGCAAATCCAGCAATACCGCCCGTGGTTCGACGATTCATTCCGGAGCCTGACGATTTTGCGCCAGCTCACGCTGGCGTTTTCCGAAGACGGGGCGGTCACGGCCAAGACGGTGGAAATCCGCGACGGCAACACGGTGACCTGCTCCGGCACGGCGCGGGACAACGCCGCGTTGCTGCGGACGTTGAACCAGTTGCGCACGGCGGCGGGCGTGACGGACATCAAGCTGGGGCAGATTCGCGGCAAATCCCCCATGCAATTCTCATTCGACATCCATTACGGCAACGGAGGCGGCAATGAAAATTGAAAATCGCCAGCAATTCCTGGTCGTGCTGACCATCGCGGTCGCCGCGCTGTTCGTCGGTGACCGGCTGATTTTCGAGCCGCTGGCAAAATGGTGGAAGGTGCGCGCGGCCACGGTCGCCGAACTGCGCCAGCAGGTGAACAACGGCCGGCTGTTGCTCAAGCGCGAGCAGACCATCCGCAACCGGTGGGAACAAATGCGCACGAACACGCTGCCCACCGACACGTCGCTGGCGGAGCAGCAGGTGCTCAAGGCGTTTGACAACTGGTCGCAGGAAAGCGACGCCAGCATCACCAGCATCACCCCGCAATGGAACAACGACGCGACGAATTACATGACCGTGGACTGGCGCGTGGAGGCGGCCGGCGACCTCGGCACCCTGACCCAATTCCTTTACGACATTGAAAAAGGCCCGATGGCGCTGAAACTCGAATCTGTGGCTCTCAGCGCGCGCGACGACACGGGGCAGCAACTCACGCTCGGCCTGCAAATCAGCGGGCTGGCGCTCACATCGCAAACGAAATGAATTTAAAAATATCACAACGAAAATTTGCCGTTCCGGCGGTTGTCGGCGCCGTCCTGTTGCTGGCCGCGGTGGTTTCCACGGCGGCGCAGCCGACCAACGGGATGGATTTTGCATCGTTCCAGGTCATCAGCCAGCGGAACATTTTTGATCCCAATCGCGTGGCCCACGCGCGTTTCAATTCCACGCGGGCCGCGGCGCGCGTCGTTGATTCCTTTTCATTCGTGGGCACGATGAGCTATGAGAAGGGCAATTTCGCGTTCTTCGACGGCACCAGTCCGGACTTTCGCAAAGTGCTGGAACTGGACGGCGACATCGCCGGTTTCAAAGTCACCGCCCTGGCTCCGAAGTCCGTGACGCTTTTGTCCGGCACCAACGAAACCGTTTTGGCGGTGGGCACCCAAATGCGCCGCGATGACGACGGTCATTGGGTGGTCTCGACCGAACCGGCATCTTATTCCGGCGTGGGAAATTCCTATGTGACCGGTTCAGGACGCCATCGCCGGCGCCAGGACGGTTCCTCGCGGAACAATCTTTCGACGATTTCCACGACGGCTGCCGACAACTCGCAGCCGGACGACACAAACGCAATCGATTCAGGAACCGACACTAATGCGCCGGATGCCTCCGCCCCCTCTAGCGGCGGAGGAAACGACGCGCTTACGCGCCTGATGCAGCAGCGGGCACAGGAAGAACAACAATTAGGACAAGGACAATGAAAACAACCATGATATTTCTCTTGGCGGCGGTTTTGACCGCCGGAACTTTCAGAACCGACGCGCAGTCAGGCGGCACGCCGTCAGCAGACGCAACTCCGCCGGCGGCCACGGTCGCGGCGAACGCACAATTGCCAACACCGCCGGCCGCCGCGCCGGAACAGGTTTCCGCGGCGGTGCCGAATACGCCGGCCGTTTCGGCGGCCAGCGCCGACGGCACCAACGGTTTGCGGCTGAACTTTCGCGGCGCGCCGCTGGAGTCGGTGCTGGATTATCTCAGCGACGCGGCGGGCTTTATCATCGTGCTCGACACACAAGTGAGTGGCCGCGTGGACCTCTGGAGCGACCGGCCGGTGACAAAGGATGAAGCAGTGGATTTGCTGAATTCCGTTCTGAACAAAAACGGTTACGCGGCAATACGGGACGGGCGGAAGTTGACGATTATGAGCAAGAATGACGCGAAGACTCGCAACATTCCGGTAAAAACCGGCAACGACCCCGCAGCCATTCCCAACAACGACGAGATCGTCACGCAAATCATCCCCATCCGGTTTGTGGAGGCCAGACAGTTGTCCTCGGATTTGTCGTCGTTCATTTCCCCGCAGGCGACGATTGTCGCCAATGAGGCCGGCAATTCAATTGTGGTCACCGACACCCAGTCGAACATCCGGCATCTGGTTGAAATCATTCAGGCGGTTGACAACAGTGCCGAGGGGGAAACGGAAATCCGTGTCTTTCATTTGACCCACGCCAACCCGAACGACGTGGCCAGCGAGCTGGGCAGCATTTTCCCCGGCAACAGTTCGGGCAACAATACCCAGACGCCGATCCAATTTCGCGGCGGTGGCGGCGGGCTGGGCGGATTCGGCGGGCCGGGCGGATTTTTTGCGCGCATGGCGGCCGCGAACGCCGCAGGCAACACGGGCAGCAGTCAAAATTCCCGGATCCAAAAGCAGTCGCAGGTCGTCGCCGTGGCGGACGCT
>JBEKJN010000279.1:0-3767 GCA_050011235.1 Verrucomicrobiota bacterium
GCCCTCGATTTTATGACGGCGCGCAAGTTCGCTTTCCAAATCTGATTTCAGCTTGGCGACCGGCACGCCGATGCGTTCCAGCAGGTCGGGAATGAGGCTGTCGGTCTGGCCGATGAGCGCGAGTGCGAGATGTTCGCCGTCGAGTTCCTGATGCGAATGTTCGCGCGCGAGCCGTTGCGCCTCCTGCAAGGCTTCCTGCGATTTGAGGGTCAACTTGTCCAGTTGCATGACTAATCAAATAAACCGAAAGCGCGCCGCGTCAAGTCTGGGAAAAGTTTTCAGCCAACCGTTCGCAATGGGAGCCGCCGAGGTGACTTTAACCTGGTGAAATATCCAGACATCAAATCAGGCAGTCAAAATCAAGTTTCGCAGAGGTTCCATTGCGGGCCTTTCGAACCGCAATGTTTTTTGACAGGTCTGCAAACAATGCGATATTCTACAACAATCTCATGTTCAAAGCCTTGTCTTCTATCATTGGGTTTATTGCCCTCATCACAACGCTCTTTCTGGCAGAATTGACTCACGGCACGCCGGTCTGCGCCGTCAACTGGACTGACACGCAGCAACACATTGATGGTTTTGGATTTTCCAGCGCGTGGTGCGGCCAATTGACCAGTGCCAAGAACAATGCGCTCTATAATACGCTTGGCATGTCAATTCTGCGCGTTCGCATTGACGAAACCGGAGCCTGGAGTCAGGAAACCGCCAACGCTTCAGCGGCGCACGCCGCCGGCGTCAAAGTGCTCGGCTCTCCATGGTCGGCGCCGGTTGTGTGGACCAGCAATGGTTCAAACAGCGGCGGTTATCTGCTTCCCAGCCATTATGCGGACTACGCCAACTGGCTGAGCAATGCAGCCGTCAGCATGAACTTGGACTATGTTTCCATTCAAAACGAGCCAGACTACAGTGCGTGGATGAACTGGACTGCTGCCGAGATATTTAACTTCATGAAAACCAACGCACCGGCCATCGGCAAACCCATTGTCATGCCGGAGTCCTTTCACTTTAACGACACGTATTCGGATCCAGTAATCAATGATTCCACGGCAGTGACGAATTTCAGCATCCTGGGCGGTCACTTTTATGGCGGCGGCAACTATGTGCACACCAATGCTATTGCCCACGGCAAACCGGTCTGGATGACGGAGCATTATGAAACGGGAGGCACAACAAACTTTCCCATCTGTTTGACTTGGGCCAAGGAAATCAATGACGCGATGAATAATCAGTTCAACGCCTACATCGCGTGGTGGGTCCAGGACGGCGACACCAACATAAATCTGGCCAACAGCAGCGGCACCATCCTCAAGGACGGCTATACCATAGGCCAGTTCGCGAAATTCATCCGTCCGGGTTTTTACCGGATTGGGACAACCAACACAGTTTGCGGTGCCCAAATCAGCGCCTACAAGGATTTGACTTCGAGCAACTATGTCATCGTCGCCCTGAATCTCGGCAGCACGGTCATCACTCAGCAATTCAATCTCAACGGGTTCCCCGCGATGCCAAACAATCCTTCAATCACTCCCTGGATTACCTCCTATACTCAATCGCTTGCGGCGCAGACCCCCATGACCAACGTTAGTTCGTCGTTTACCTACTCCATCCAGCCGTCAAACATCGTGACCCTTGTAGGAACTCCGCCGGTATCGGCTCCGACTGGTTTGAGCGCGACGGGGGGTAACAATAAAGTGGATCTGAGCTGGAGTGCCGTCACGGGTGCCAGCAGTTACATTATCAAGCGGGCCACCGTCAGCGGCGGACCTTATACCCCTGTGGGCAGCCCTTCGGCAACAAGCTACTCGGACACAGGGCTGGCGGCGCAGACGACTTATTATTATGTAGTTTCGGCCATCGCAGACGGAGGTCAAAGCTTCGACAGTCTGGAAGCCAGCGCCACCACCCCATTGGTTTACACCAACACCACTGTGGCCGACTCGTATGTGGAGAGCAGCAATCCAAACAGCAATTTTGGAACGCTTACCAATCTGTGGGTGAAAAACAGCAGTGGCACCGCAAGCCGCAATGCTTATCTCATGTTTGATGTGCATGCCTTGACCAACGCGCGCAGCGCCACCGTGACGCTGACGGCAAACCGGGTGGATGCAGCGGCGACCATGTATTATGAATTGGCGCCCACCAACTGGACCGAAAATGGAATCACCTGGAACAACCAGCCCGGCGGCACCGGGGTATTCCTTATGACCAACATTGTCAGCGCGACCGGCGTGGCGGCGGTTTTTGACGTGACGAGCGCGGCGGCGAGTCAGGCGACGAACGGCGGATTGCTTGCGATCCGGGTAACGCAGCAGGCCAACAGCGGCAATACGTTGATCCAGTATTGTTCCAAGGAATTCCCGACCAACAGTATGCGACCGATGCTGACATATTCGGTTGCCGCGAACACTCCGCCGACGTTGGCGCCGGTTACGAACATGACAATTGGCGTTGGCACGACGCTGAACATCACCAATTCCGCGACAGACTCGGACGTGCCGGCACAGACTTTGACCTTCAGCCTCCTGACGTCCCCAACCAACGCGGTGATTGGCACCAACAGCGGCGTGCTGACGTGGCGACCGCTGATCACGCAGGCCGACACGACCAATTCGTTCACGGTCATGGTGGCTGACAATGGCACGCCCAGCATGAGTGCGACGCAGAGTTTCGTCGTGACCGTCATCCCGCTGGCCCAACCGCTGATTTCAGCCATCACACCGGTTGCGGGCCAGATGGTTTTGCAAGTCAACGGGGCGAACGGGCCGGATTATCAGATCCAATCCTCAACCGACCTGGTCAACTGGAGTGTGGTGTTCACCACCAATTCGCCGGTGATGCCATTCGTCTGGACGACCACATACACGGATGGGCCGTCAAACAACTTCTTCCGAATCAATGTCGGCCCCCCATTCTGAGAACCTGATTCCTTCCATGAGTTCCGGCAGCTTGGGGAGCGCAGGCTTCAGCAATAGCACGGACGTGGTCACCGGCGGCGGAACGCTTGAATCCGTTTCCGCAGGGGCCGCGGAAGTTCCCTCCGAAACCGGATTTCTTCGCGGCGTTGTGGCTTGGCGTCACTCCAATTCCCGGTTAATTTCTCCGCATGAAATATCGCGAATTGGGACAGACCGGTTGGAAGGTTTCGGAAATCAGCTTCGGCGCGTGGGCCATCGGCGGCGCGTGGGGAGACGTGGACGACCGCGAATCGCTCGCCGCGCTCCACGCCGCGCTCGACGGCGGCGTGAATTTCTTCGACACGGCGGACGTTTATGGCGACGGCCGCAGCGAACGGCTAATGGCGAAGTTGCGCAAGGAGCGGAAAGAAAAATTTTACGTCGCCACCAAGGGCGGCCGTCGGCTTAATCCGCACACCGCCGACGGTTACAATCGCCAGAACCTCACCGCGTTCATCGAGCGCAGCCTGAAGAACCTGGAAACGGATGCGATTGACCTGCTGCAATTGCATTGTCCGCCCACGGAAGTTTATTACCGGCCGGAAGTGTTTGGAATACTCGACGACCTCGTGAAGGCCGGCAAGTTGCGGCATTACGGCGTGAGCGTGGAAAAAGTCGAGGAAGCGCTCAAGGCCATCGAATTCCCCGGAGTGAAGACGGTGCAGATTATCTTCAACATCTTCCGCCAGCGCCCGGCGGATTTGTTTTTCGCGGAGGCGCAACGGCGCAAGGTCGGGATTCTGGCGCGCGTGCCGCTGGCATCGGGGCTGTTGTCGGGCAAAATCACGCGCACCAGCCAGTTCGCCAAGGACG
>JBEKJN010000280.1:0-3766 GCA_050011235.1 Verrucomicrobiota bacterium
CCAATTGCTGCGTGAACCTTACCTTTTGACTGGGACACCAACCTACGCCTACGAAAAGAGCACAGACGAATTCATTTGCATCGGCAAAGATGAGTTCTTTGTCATGGGTGATAATCGCAACAACAGCATGGACAGCCGCACTTTCGGAGCTGTCCCGCGCCAAAAAATCCTCGGCAAAGTGATTGAATAGCGTTGCGACCCCATCAATTGTTTCAGAATCGAATCCAGTTAATCCTGTCTTGCATCAAATGCCAACGGCGCTAAGCTGTCAACCATGACGGCGAAACTGGTTGACGTAAAAAATCATTCGCGCATTGCTGGACTCGGCGAACGCGTTTTGAGCGGCGGCCCAATCACCCGCGATGAGGCGCTGTGGCTTTTCCAGCTCGAAAACTTCGCGGACATCTTTGACCTGCTTTCCTGGGCCAATCGCATCCGTGAATATTTCAAGGGCAACAAAATCCATCTCTGCTCCATTGTCAATGCCAAGGCCGGCGCGTGCTCGGAAAATTGCAGTTTCTGCGCGCAATCTTCATTTTATCAGACCGGCTCGCCGAAATACGGCTTCGTGGACCCCGAACCGGTTCAGGAAGCCGCCGATGAAGCGAACAAAAACGGCGTCACTGCCGTCGGCCTCGTCGCCGCGTGGAAAGGGCTGAACGAAGGCCCGATGCTCGACGAAGTCTGCGACCGCATCCACGAATTGAAAGCCGGCGGCAAAACGCGACCTGACGCCTCGCTCGGCATCATCAAAAGCCAGAAGGTCGCCGACCGTTTGAAGGAAGCCGGACTCGAATGTTACGGCCACAACCTCGAAAGCTCGCGCCGGTTTTTCTCAACAACCTGCACCACACATACATACGACGACCGGCTCGAAACCATCGCTTACCTGAAAAAGGCCGGTATCAAGATTTGTTCAGGCGGCATCATCGGCATGGGCGAAACACGCGAGGACCGTTGCGACCTCGCCTTTGCGCTCAAGGAAATCGGTGCGAACGTCGTGCCCGTCAACGTCCTCAATCCGATTCCCGGCACGCCCTTTGAAAAGAACGCGCCGCTGCCCGTCATGGAAATTTTGAAGACCATCGCGTGCTTCCGGCTCATTTTGCCGCGACAGGAAATTATGATTGCCGGTGGACGCACCGTGAACCTGCGCGACGCGCAAAGCATGATTTTCATGGCTGGTGCCAGCGCGCTCATGGTTGGCAATTATCTTACCACGCTGAACCAGCCGGTTGAAAAAGATTTGCAGATGCTTAAAGACCTCGGCCTCGATCCGAGTTGGGACAAACACGGGTTTTCCGACCAGGAACCGTGCGCTTGTGAATCGCATGCGGAACCCGCCTGTGTGACAGCGTAGCGAACGCCGCATTTACAATTTGCGATTTACGATGGACGAGGCGATTTATGTTCATTGTGAAAATCGCAAATCCAAAATCGTGAATTGAAATGGAGCGGCTCGGTAAAAATCACGGCGGTTACCACGGCGAGACCATTGACATTCGCGCCGTGCTGCGTAATGTCGAAACCGCCGCCCAAACGCACGGCTGGACTTCGGAAATTTTTCACGACACAGGCGAATTCAAGCTGTTCGCTCTTCATCGCACTTGTCGCGACGAAGCGAAGCGAAGACGGATTTACATCTCCGCCGGCATCCACGGCGACGAGCCGGCGGGTCCGCTCGCCGGGCTGAGATTGCTTCAGGAAAACAAATGGCCGGCGAACGTGGAATTTTGGTTTTGTCCGTGCCTGAATCCGGCCGGTTTTGTTTTGAACCGGCGTGAGAACGCCGACGGCAAGGATTTGAACCGCGACTACCGGCATTTGGAGACTGCCGAGGTCCGCGCGCACATCGCCTGGCTGGAGCGCCAGCCCCAATTCGACGTGTGCCTTTGCCTTCACGAAGACTGGGAATCGCACGGTTTTTACCTCTACGAACAGAATCCCGACGGCAAACCCTCCCTTGCGGAAATCATTATCAGCGCCGTCCAAAAGGTTTGTCCGATTGACCCATCGGAACTTATCGAAGACCGTCCGGCGAAAAATGGCATCATCCGCCCGAATCTCGACCCGCGCACGCGCCCGCAGTGGGCCGAGGCGTTTTACCTCATCGTGCACAAATCGCGGCTCGGCTACACCCTCGAAGCCCCGTCGGATTTTCCACTGTCAACCCGCGTCAACGCGCTCGTCGCCGGTGTGGATGCGGCGCTGGTAACGTAGGACAGCGCGTCCCGCCTGTCTCAAACTTCAAGCCCCCGCTTGAGCGGGCATGGAAAAATGTGAATTGAGGCAGGCTGGAAGTGTTGTCTTACTTCAATGCCGCATCTCGCCGCTTCCCCCATTCTTCACCCAGGCTGGAAAGTGTCTTGGCCTTCAAGAGCCGTTCCGCGAGCGGGAAAACGATGCGTTCTTCCTTGTCGAAATGTTCACGCGACCGCAGCACGGCCCGCAACAACAGGTCGCGCGCTTGTTTCGGCCCCCGCGCCTTTTGCACCTCGGCCAGTCTGGCATCAATCTCCTCGTGCTCTTCGTGGAAGGTTTCGCTCTGGCCGATTTGCTCCAGGCAATGCTCCAGCTGTTCAATCAGCAAATCGTCCTCGGTTTTGGCATGGGGACGCATGAGCGCGTCCAGCGTGGCCGCCAGCGATTTGACCTCCGCCAGCGTCTTGAGCCGTGGCAGTGTTTTCTCGATGTGATCGAACAAATTGTGGAACACCGCGTGTTCCGCCACCAAAATTTCCGTGATTTTCATGGCCATGACCGAATCAGTTTAGTCCGCACACCAAAATCGCGCTGCCACCGCAAAGGCACCAACCGTTTCTTGGCTTTCTTTAAACCGCAAAATGTAAAACATGAATTTGAACCGGAGTTACAGCGATGTCAGTGGGAAGCTAAGGGGCCAAATCATGGATGGATTTGAGTATGAAATCGAAGTTTAACGCCTTTTGTGCGAACACAATATGTTTGGCCGGGGGGCTGGTTTTGCCACAACTAATGGTATTTTTGGGTCGAAAATTACGCAAATTATCGTTGTGCGAAAATGGTCATTTTCTTATAATTTTGGCTCCTGAAATTTGGCGCTCGCAAACGAGCTTTTTGAAGAATTTATGTCGAAAAAAAACGAGCCGGCTGAGGAAAAAAATCAATCGGCAGTCACCAGTTCGGCGGAAAAATACGACGCTTCCAAGATAGACAAACTGGAGGGTCTGGAGGCCGTGCGCAAGCGGCCCGGCATGTATATCGGCGACCCGGATGAGCGCGGTTTGCATCACAGCGTCTTCGAGGTGCTCGATAACTCAATTGACGAACATCTGGCGGGCCATTGTGACAAGATTGAGGTGACGATCAATGTGGACGGCTCGGCGTCCATCCGCGACAACGGCCGCGGCATTCCGGTGGACATGCATCCAAAGTGGAAGATGCCCGCCGTCGAATTGGTGCTGACGAATCTGCACGCGGGCGGAAAGTTCGGCCAGGGCGCTTACAAGTATTCCGGCGGTCTGCACGGCGTCGGCGCCAAGTGCGTCAACGCGCTCGCCGAATGGTTCCGCGTCGAGGTCTCGCGCGACGAAAAAGTTTATTCGATGGAATTCGAGCGCGGCAAAACGACACAGAAACTCGAAGTCATCGGCAAATCAAAAAAAACGGGAACGTTGATCACGTTCAAACCCGACCCGACGATTTTCACCCTCACGACGGAATTCAAATTCGACATTCTCGCCAATCGCTTGCGCGAACTCGCGTTTTTGAATCCGGGCATCGAAAT
>JBEKJN010000281.1:0-3748 GCA_050011235.1 Verrucomicrobiota bacterium
AACCGGATGCGACCGGCATCGCCAAGGCCGCGCTCGAAAAGGCCAGGGCGAAAAATGTGACGTTTCTTTTGCCGGTGGACGATGTGGTCGCCGTGCCGGTCAAGACCGACAAGCTCGACAAGAAGGGCAAACCGGTCATCGAATGGCAGAATGCGCGGACGAACACGGACATGAATTGCCCGGACGACGCGGCGGGGCTCGACATCGGGGTTGCCACGGTCGCGGCGTATTCGGCCGAGATTGCGAAGGCCAGGACGATTTTGTGGAACGGTCCGATGGGATTGTTTGAGAACAAGCAGTTTGCCATTGGCACCAACGCCATCGCGCTGGCCGTGGCGGATGCGACGCAGAAGAACGGCGCCAAGAGCATCATCGGCGGCGGTGACAGCGTGAAGGCGTTGAACAGGGCCAAGCTCGGCGGCCAGGTGACTTTCATGAGCACCGGCGGCGGGGCGAGCCTGGAATTTCTGGAAGGCGCAGTCCTGCCCGGCGTCGCGGCGCTTTCAGACAAATGAATTTAACGCAAAGACGCAAAGACGCAAAGATGCGGAGATGAACGAAAATGAAATCAGCAAGGTCATTGTGGACAGTGCGATTGAAGTTCATCGGGAATTGGGCGGCCCGGGCCTGATCGAGTCAATATACGAAGAGGCGATGGTGGAAGAATTGGTGCGTCGTGGGATGAAAGTTGAGCGTCAATTACAAGTGCCAATTGTTTACAAGGGCAAGCGTCTCGCCAACCCGCTCCGGCTCGATTTGAAGGTAAATAGTCTGGTGTTGGTGGATAATAAAGCTGTCACCGAGTGGAATCCGATTTTTGAGGCGCAAATGCTGACTTATCTGCGGCTGACGGGATTGAAACTGGGGTTGGTCATCAATTTTGGCGAACAATACGTGAAGAACGGAATTCGCCGGGTCGTTAATGGCCTATAAAACTTTGCGCCTTTGAACCGTGGCGCCTTTGCGTTAAGCTTTTAAAAATGAATAAAGAACGAAAATTGATCATTGCCGGCAATTGGAAGATGAACAAAACGGTCGCCGAGGCGCTGGCCCTCGTCAACGGCCTGAAACTGGAACTGGCCAACGTCAAGGAGGTGGACATCGTGGTTTGTCCGCCGTTCACGGCCCTGGAGTCGGTGTCGAAGGCGGTCCTGGATTCCAATCTCCGCCTCGGCGCGCAAAACATGAGCGAGAACAATTTCGGCGCGTTTACCGGCGAAATCTGTGCCGGGATGCTCAAGGAATTTTCCGTGCGTTATGTCATTCTCGGCCATTCCGAACGGCGGCAGTATCAGAAGGAACCGGACGTGCTCATCGCCAAAAAAGCCGCGGTGGCGCACGCGACCGCGCTCAAACCCATCGTCTGTGTCGGCGAAACACTGGCCGAACGCGAAGCGAACCAGACGGAAAAGGTTTTGGAAACGCAGGTGCGTGGCAGCCTCGCCGGTTTGACGAAGGAACAGGCGATTGAAACCATTATCGCCTACGAACCGGTCTGGGCCATCGGCACGGGCAAAACGGCGACGACGCAACAGGCGCAAGGCGCGCATGCTTTCATCCGCGGTATGCTGGCGAAGCTGTTCGACAAGGCCGCCGCCAGGAAAATCCGCATTCAATACGGCGGCAGCGTGAAACCGGCGAACGCGCACGAGTTGATGAGCCAGCCGGACGTGGACGGCGCGCTGGTCGGGGGCGCGGCGCTCGAAGCGCGAAGTTTTGCTGACATCATCAAGAATTCGATATAGGATTGGATATGAGTTATTTAGCCGGAGTTTTAACATTTTTTCTGGTCAGCAACTGTCTGCTGCTGATTTTCCTGATATTGATGCAGTTGCCGAAGAAGGACGCCGGGGCGGGGGTGGCGTTCGGCGGCGCGGCGGCGGACGCGTTGTTTGGCGCGGGGTCGGGCAATTTTCTGACCCAAGCGACGAGATACGGCACCATCGCGCTCTTCCTGCTGGCTTTGGGCTTGGGTTACGTGGAAGACCGCCTGCACAACGAGAGAGGCGGGTCTGAATTCGAAAAGGCGGTGCAGCAAAAACAAACGCAAACGCCCATTGCCGCTCCGCCACCGGTTGCGTCGGCGAGTTCGCAGGCGGCCATGCCAACGAACAATTTGCTCCTGCCGCCGCTGGTCACGCCGTCATCCAGCACGCCGGTCGTGCCCAGCAACACGCCCGCAGCGCCGACGAAATCAAAATAACACGATGGCCATTTTCAAACGCGCCGCTGCCGGAAGTCGGAAGTTGGAAGTTGGAAACCGGAAGGCGCGTGCAGCGTGGGGCAGTGCAATTTTCTGCCTGCCGGTTTTTGCCTTTTGCCTTCTGACCTCCGGCTGTGTCCGCCGCGAGCCGCCGGCCGATGTCACCATCATCAACAACGCCGAGCCGGAATCCCTTGATCCCGCCATCATCTCCGGCATCCCGGAATTTCGCATTACCATCGGTTTGTTTGAAGGGTTGACGCGGCTCGACCCGAAGACGGCGCGGCCAATTCCAGGTTTGGCCCAAAGCTGGGACATTTCGCCGGACGGCTGCACCTGCACATTTCATCTGCGCACAAATCTGGTGTGGTCCACCGGCGAGCCAATCACGGCGGACGACGTGGTCTATTCCTGGCTGCGCGCGGCAAGTCCGGCAACGGCGTCCGATTACGCCGAGGAATTTTTTTATTTGAAAAACGGTGAGGATTTTGTCACCGGCAAGATCAGAGACCCGGCGCTCATGGGCGTTCACGCGTCGGACAAATTCACCATCCGCGTGGAATTGAATCACCCGACGGCCTTCTTCCTCGATCTATGCGCCTTGCCCGTGATGAGTGTCGTGCCGCGCCAGGTCATCGGGAAATACGGCGACCGCTGGCTCATGGCCAGACCCTTGCCGAGCAGCGGACCGTTTGAACTCGCCTATTGGCGTCCCAACGACAAGGTCCGGCTCAAAAAAAATCCACGTTACTGGGACGCGGCGAACACGCGGTCGCAGATCATTGACATTCTGCCGCTCGGTTCGGCGGACACGGCGCTCAATCTCTATGAGAACGGTCAGGCGGACATCGTGCTCGACCGGACGCTCGTGCCCGGCGAATTGCTGGACGTGCTGCGAAAACGCCCGGATTTTCATCCGTTCGATTATCTGGGCACTTATTTCATCCGCTTCAACGTGACGAGAAAGCCGTTTGACGATCCACGAGTCCGCCGGGCGCTGGCCCTGGCCATTGACAAGGAGCGCATCGTCACAAAAATCACGCGGGCCGGCGAAAAGCCGGCGGCCATGCTGGTTCCACCCTGGACGGCGGATTATACTTCGCCTCCGGGACTCGATTACGACCCCGCGCGCGCCCGGAAGCTGCTGGCCGAGGCCGGCTATCCCGGCGGCAGGGGCTTTCCGAGGTTTGAATATATGTTCGACGCGGCGGCGGGCGGCGGCGCTAGAATTCACGCAGACATCGCCATCGAATTGCAGCAAATGTGGCGGGAAAATCTGGGCATTCAAATGGATTTGCGGCAGGTCGAATGGAAAGTTCTCCTGAGTTCGTATTCGCATCTCGACTATGAAACCGCGCGCTCCAGTTGGATTGGTGATTACGACGACGCGAACACGTTTCTCGACTTGTTCATCAGCAACAACGGCAATAACCGAACCGGCTGGAAAAACGCGCGCTACGATGCGCTCATCAACGAAGCCAATGAACAAACCGAACTGAGGAAACGCGAGGAGCTTTTCCAGCAGGCCGAGACGCTGCTGGTGCA
>JBEKJN010000282.1:0-3737 GCA_050011235.1 Verrucomicrobiota bacterium
CTGGGCGCAGGTTCGTTATCTCATTGGCTGGAGCGGCGAGAAACCGCAAATCGGCCGGTTCGGTTATGCCGAGAAAATGGAATATTGGGCCGTGGTCTGGGGCACCATCATCATGGGCGTGAGCGGGTTGATGGTCTGGTTCAAGATTGACGTGACCCGGTTCCTGCCGCGCTGGACTGTGGACGTGGCGTTGACCATCCATTACTACGAAGCCGTGCTCGCCTGCCTGGCGATTGTGGTGTGGCACTTCTACCACGTCATCTTCGACCCGGACGTTTACCCATTGAACCCTGCCTGTTGGGACGGCCACGTCTCCGAAGAGTGGCAGAAGCATGAACATCCGCTGGATAAACCCGACTCAGGCAATCATTGACGCTGCCGCTGCTCCGACGCACACTCAAATCCACCATGCCAGCCGGGTTTGATGCAACTTTTGCAAAGGGTAAAGAGCTTGTGGCGGATTTTCGGGCCAACGAGAAATTCTACCTTTCCCCGGCCTGCCGCTGCAACGGCCTGTGCGACGCGCTGCTGCCGAAGCTGCTATCGGGCGAGTTGCTCGTGCCCGCCGCCAAATTCACGGAGGCTAGGCTATACGATTTATCCAAGATGCCTTCCACAGACCGCCGTTACGATAACGCCGCGGATGACATTGAGAAACACCGTGTCATGAACAGCGACTGGAACAACGATTGGGTGTTCTACGATTCGCGTTTCAACCTGATTAATGCTCCGGATGAAGAGTTTCTTCGGTTTTTATGTGAAATGTTACACCCTGTCGTGCAACCGCAGACAGAAGTTGTCGAGCGCATCCGAAGCATCTTGAACGAGCACCTCGCCAAAGACGGGTGGGAACTCCGGGAACAGATGCGGATTTCAGGCCGCCCTGTCTTCGCGGCTTTCCGGTCTTTTGGGTCTGATGTTCATACTGTAGAGGCTGCCAAGGTCGTGAGTGAGGCAATTGATGCAGAATACGTGAGCCGCCAGATCACCCGCATGCAATCCTCCCTCGCTTCCGAACCTGACGTAGCCATCGGCACTGCGAAGGAGTTTGTAGAGACAATCTGTAAAACAATCCTTCGCGAGAGGAACATTCCCTATGACGCGACTGAGAAAATGCCGCGCTTGGTGAAACAAGTTGCTGCCGCATTGGAGTTAATACCGCCGGGTATCAGTGGGGAGGTTAAAGCGACTGAAACCGTGAAGCGGTTATTGTCGAATCTCAGCAGTGTTTCCGATGGTTTGGCCGAACTACGAAACCTTCATGGAACGGGTCACGGGAAAGAAGCAGACGCAAAGGGCCTTCAGTTGCGGCACGCAAGGCTGGCGGTTGGTTCAGCGACGGCTCTGGCCGTATTCCTCTTGGAAGCACATGTGGAGACAAAGCAATGAACAAATCCCGCACCCTCATCGCGCTGCCCAGAATACTTTCGGGGCTGTCGGGCGACTTGCGCGTGCCGGCGGCAAAACTGGCAGAGGCTTGCGTATGATTGCTGATAATAAAACGTTTGAATGGCTGGAACATCGTGCTGGCGTCCGTCAACTCTCTGGCCATCCAAGGCCCTATCATACTCGTGCGCTTGAGCTAAGCGATAAAGGCGATGCTTTTGCCGCCGTATTTGGCAAAAAAGAAATAAAGGGTTTCGTTGGTTTCATAGATTTAATCGGGTTCTCGACGAGGGTTGCCGGCCTATCGGCATCTGGAATAAGCGGATACTTGAAACCATTTCTTGTTGGCGTGACTGACCAGGCTGTCCGATGTGGCGCACTCGTTGACAAGACCATTGGGGACGAAGTGATGTTTATCTTGCCGGACACAGAAGATGACGGAGGAGTTCCAGCAATCTTGGAAATGGGCTTTCTACTTGGCGGGTTACATGATTTTCAGCGAGAGCTTGGTCCGCAGTATCCTTTTCGCATCGGGCTCTCGTATGGTGTTCAGTTCGTTGACCGCATTGAAGGAAAAGGCTACGCGGAATGGACAGTGGTTGGAGAATCCGTGAATCTCGCAAAACGTTTGCACTCGCTTCCGGGTGCCGAGCCGGACGACAATCTCGGCGGTGCCTTTGGAGTTCTCGTAAAAGAGACGAGCGAACAAAAGTTCAAGGCCTGTCTCGGATTCATGGCGGGATTTGCTTCGCGCATGACACACCGGATTGTGGAAGGCGAGATTCTACTGAAGGGTCTTTCGCCGGCACGCTGTGCAGTTCTTTTACCGAAAGTGCCAGCGAGCAAATGGCAACCCGGAATGAAACTGGATTAAATGAAAAAACTCTTTGCTAAATCCCGCACCCTTGCCGCGATGCGCGACGCGCTGCTGCCGAAACTGCTATCAGGCGAGATGTGTGTGCCTGCCGCCGCTAAACTTGTGGAGGCCAGCACATGAGCGTATGCCGCTTACATGTGCCCGCTGAAGCCACCCGCCGGGAATACGCCGTCTATGTCATGGTCGCCCACCATCGCACCAAAAAGTCCGTGAGGCTTTACATCGGCAAGACCGGCGACAACCGTGAAGGCTGCAATCCCGTGATTTCCCGGGCCGGGAATCATCTTTCGTTTAATCGCCTCCACGCACAGTCCCGCAACTATCTGGGCAAACCGGAAAACTACGACTTTGATTTCTTTTTTACATCATTTGGTCCCTACGTCCGGCCTTCACGATCCCGACGCGGCATTGACCTTGTGAACCAGATGGAGCGGCGGCTGAATCTTCTTGCGCAGGAAGCTTTTGGAGAAATTATGAACCCGCTCAAGTTGTCTCGTTACATTACGCGAGCAGAAAAAGATCGCCGAAGCCGGCTCGAAACTCCGGAGCGTATGGCCCGGTTGAAGGAATTGATCAAAACCGTGCGGCAATTCATTCAGGAGGATACCTGATTATGGATGTGCTTCGACTCACAGCGACGCAGTTCTTCAAGCCGAGGTCCACCGGTCGGAATCGTCCGCTGTTGCTGGGATGTGAAGATGCCGGCGGTAAACTATTTGAAGTGGTCGTCAAGTTTCGTGGGCATGAGATGGACGAGAAGGCGCAAACCGCCGAATTGATTGCGGCGCAGTTGGCCGATGATCTTGGATTGCAGGTTCCGCAGGCTGCGATGGTGGATGTGCCGTCCAGTTTTGAAGCCGTCATTCCTGAACGGGAACTGGTGAAGATGGTGAAGGGCAGTCCCGGCTTGAATTTCGGTTCGGTGCACGTGGGGGCGGGATTTACCACCTGGCCGCCGGGGCGCAACCCGCACGGTGCGCAACGGGACCAGGCCGCGGATGTTTTTGCTTTCGATACACTGGTGCAAAATCCCGATCGTCGCGCCATCACGCCAAACCTTTGGGTGCGGTCGGACCGCATTGGCGTCCTGGACCATGAGCAGGCGTTTTTGTTTTTGGCTTTGCCCATTGTCGGCGGCGGAACGCCAAAGCCATGGACGGCGGCAAATCATGCGAATGCTTTTCGATTTCTGGAGCACCACATCTTTTATCAAAGCCTTCGCGGAGGCCGGTTGAATTTGGGACCCTTTCAGGAAAAGCTCGGCGCGCTCACGGACGGGCAGATTCTGGCGTATGCCAATGGCGTTCCGGCTGGGTGGAATAAAAGCGACTTTTGCGACCGTATTGTTGAGTATGAGGTTGCCCCGAAAGGATGGACACGGGATGTACCATTTGAGACAACTGTTATGAATCATCTGAAAGGTCGAAAACATCATTCCAAAGCCTTTCGCAAGCAGGCTGTGGAGTTATTGCTG
>JBEKJN010000283.1:0-3736 GCA_050011235.1 Verrucomicrobiota bacterium
TTCGCGAAGTTGAAGGCCGGGAGGTGAACACCATCCTTTCAATGGCAACGGCGATTGAACCTGAATGGCTGCGCGAACTTTTCCCCGACGACTTGAAATCAGAACTGCACGTCCAGTTCGACGCCACGGCCAAACGCGTGCAAGCCGCCGAGTTGGTGCGTTTTCGCGGTCTGGCGTTGTCCGCCAAACGCGTCGAGCCGCCACCCGCCGACGCTGCGGCACGGTTGCTGGCCGAAGAAATTTTTGCCGGTCGCTTGCTATTGCCGAACTGGGACCATGCCGTCGAACAATGGCTGGCGCGGCTGCGCTTGCTTTGCCAGCATTGCCCGGAACTCCAGCTTCCACCGTTTGCCGAGGACGATCGCCAACACATCATCGAGCAACTTTGCCACGGCGCGGTGAGTTACAAGGACATCAAGGAACGCGAAGTGAAACCGCTGGTGATGTCGTGGTTGTCCGGGGCGCAACGGGAGTTGCTGGACAAGCACGCACCGGAACGGCTCTCGTTGCCGAATGGCCGCTCGCCGAAGGTGGTTTACGAGGACGGCAAATCACCGCACATCTCGTTGCGGATTCAGGAACTCTACGGCGTGACGCAGACGCCGAAGATCGCGATGGGCCGCGTGCCGGTGGTCGTTCACATTTTAACACCGGGCATGAAACCGATCCAAATCACCCAGGACCTCGCCAGTTTCTGGAGCGAACATTATCCAAAAATCAAATCTGAGTTGCAGCGGAAATATCCGAAACACGAATGGCGATGATGCCTGCAGGCGCATCTCCGGAGCGCGGGGATGGTACCAAGGAGAACCCTGCCAATGACTCAGTTTGAATCCAGCGTGGTGCTAGGCGGTATGGCTTGGCGCTTCAACTTCCGAGCGTAGATAATAATCACCCCCTGAAGACCCGCGAGCACCAAAGCCTCAGCGGCTGAACTATAATCGTCAGAACACACTGCTTGCAACCGTGCCAAGTCCTCACCGACGGGCTGAAGTAATCGAATGGCGTGTTGTGTAGTGATTGCCTCTCCATATGTGAGTGAAACCAGAAACTGCCGCGAAGAACAAAGTAATCCCCGCAGCTAAGTAAACAACGAAGTGAGGTCTCATAAATATACAGTAGCCGCCTAACGCCCCAAGCCTGAGCCACAATCGCCTTAAAATCAAGGCAAGAGGCCGACAATTTCTTCCAAGCTCCAAATGTGGTCACTGACGCCAGGCGTCACAAACTTGTCAAACTTGCAACCTTCGAGTTCCGGCACTACCTTGCGCGGCTTATGGAAAAAGTGGTCATCATCGGTTCGGGATGTGCGGGTTGGACGGCGGCGCTTTACACCGCGCGCGCCAATCTCCAGCCGCTCGTGCTCACCGGCAAACAGCCCGGCGGCCTGCTCACCACCACCAGCATCGTCGAAAATTATCCCGGCTTCCCCGAAGGCGTGGACGGCTACGAACTCATGACGCGGATGCAGAAACAGGCGGAACGCTTCGGCGCGCGCGTCAGCTTTGGCATCGTTGAGAACGCCGTTTTGTCCAAACGGCCCTTCGCCCTCACCGTTGACGGCGAACGGGTCGAGGCACAGATCGTCATCATTGCTACCGGCGCGAGTCACCGGCATCTCGGTGTGCCCGGCGAGGATTTGCTGGAAACCAAGGGCGTGACTTACTGCGCCACTTGCGACGGCGCACTGCCAGTTTTCCGCAACCAACCGCTCGTGGTGGTCGGCGGCGGCGACTCCGCCTGCGAAGAGGCGCTTTACCTGACGCGCTTCGGCTCGGTCATTCATTTGATTCACCGGCGTAACAAGTTGCGCGCATCAAAAATTATGGCCGAACGCGCATTGTCGAATCCCAAAATCAAACCAATTTGGGATTCGGTCGTGACCGGGGTGCTCGACCCGAAACAAGACAAGGTTACCGGCGTGAAATTGAAAAACCTCAAGACCGGCGCGGAATCCGTTCTAAACTGTGGAGGGGTTTTCGTCGCC
Organism: Verrucomicrobiota bacterium; assembly: GCA_050011235.1. Taxonomy (GTDB): domain Bacteria; phylum Verrucomicrobiota; class Verrucomicrobiia; order Limisphaerales; family UBA11358; genus UBA11358. The sequence continues at coordinate 1,988 of JBEKJN010000283.1, forward strand.
ATCGGACACGTGCCCAGCACGGACATTTTCAAAGGCCAGATTGAAATGGACACCAACGGCTACATCATTCCCAGGAAAGGCACGATGACGAACTTGCCGGGTGTGTTTGTGGCCGGCGATTGCGCGGATCACGTCTATCGCCAGGCCGTCACGGCGGCAGGCGCGGGTTGCGCGGCGGCGATGGATGCGGAAAGATTTCTGGCGGCCCAGGACCAGTGAGTGGGCGACATGGCAACGCCCTCGTCGTCCAAATGCAATTTACCGTAGGAGACGACGTGAGGAGTCTCTAACTCTCGGGTCTTGGGTCTGGGTTCTGGCTTCTTGGATATTGGAGTCTCATGACCTCGACTCCTACAAAACCGGAAAACAGGCCAGACGAAATCAACCGCCGTTTCCCAAGTAGGCTTTGAGAATTTGCTCGATCTCGGTGTTTACCGTTTCATCCAACCGCTTGCGTTTGTCATCGGCATCAAACCACGCGACGGTGCGCCGGATGCCTTCATGGAAGGGGATGACAGCCTTGAAACCGGGCACAAAAGTTTTGATTTTGCTGTTGTCGAAAACCGTGCTCCAGGCTTTGTCACCCAGCAAATTTCCCATGAATTGCGGCGCCACGCGCACAATAAAATCGGACGGGATATGCACGATGTTCGCCTTCGCGCCCAATGCTTCAGCGATGGTCTGATAAACCTGGTCCCACGTCAGCACTTCGTCCGAGGTGATATGGAAGGCTTCGCCGATGGCTTGCTGGTTGCCCATCAATCCCAGAATGCCGCGCCCGAAATCTTCGGCGTGCGTCATCACCCACAACGATGTGCCGTCGCCGTGGACGACGACGGGTTTGCCTTTTTTCAGCCGGTCGGCCAGCGTGTAGCAGCCAAATCCGCCAACCGCGACGGGAAAATAGTGGTTGTAGGTGTACGACGGGCGGACGATGGTGACGGGAAATTTTTCCTTGCGGTAAGCGCGCATCAAAAGCTCTTCGCAGGCGATTTTGTTGCGCGAATAATCCCAGAACGGATTCTGCAACGGCGTGGACTCGGTAATCAGGTAATGGGTGGGCGGCTTCTGATAAATCGAAGCGGTGCTGATGAAAATAAATTGCCGGGTCCGGCCTTTGAAAAGCGCGAGGTCGCGTTCAATGTGCTCCGGCGTGAAGGCGATCCAATCCACAACGGCGTCAAACTGCAAATCCCGCAACGCGGCGCGGACCTCGTTTGGTTGGTTGATGTCCACCGTCAGGCTGTGGCTTCCGGGTGGATTTTTCTCCTGCCGCCCGCGATTGAGCAAATAGAGTTCGAATCCTTTTGCGATTGCCTGTTGACTGACTGCCGTGCTGATTTTGCCCGTGCCGCCGATAAACAAAATTTTCATGGGTGACAGATTCTAACCGGACAAGGGGCTTTGATTCAAGAAATCACGCATCATTGCAGTGGACTATTTTGATTGGTAGGGACGACCTGCTGGTTGTCCGAGGCCGCGCAGCAGCGCGACCCTACCGTGCAACGTATGCAGTATCAGTGTAAGTGGAGCAGGGGGAGCAACTTACTTGGTTTGACCTTTCGCGGCTTCCTGGTTTTCGACGAACTTTTTTATCTCCGCGATTTTCTTTCGAAAAACCTGTTCCCGGACATATCCATTGGACTTATCCCCGCCCAGCGGAATTTCGCAGATGAACTGGGAACAGTCTTCGGTGACCACGGCCATGTTCGGCGCCCATCCACCTTCATCCGGGCCGTTGAAGCCTTG
>JBEKJN010000284.1:0-3711 GCA_050011235.1 Verrucomicrobiota bacterium
TGGAACGGCGTCGTGGTCAGCTACACCGGACGTCCGGTTTTTGTGGAGGAAATCGCCACGAGCATGCAACGCGACATGAGCCATTCGGTGGGCGCGACTTCCATCATCATCGCCCTGCTGTTCTGGCTGACGCACCGGCGATGGCGGCCGATGCTCTGGCTGCTGGCGTTGCTGATGCTGATTTTGGGCGCGACGCTGGCGCTGGGCGGGCTGGTGTTGGGCACAATCAGCGTGGTGAGCCTGGGCTTCGCCGCCGTGCTGCTGGGATTGGCCGTGGATTACGCCGTAGTGCATTACCAGGAAGCGCTCGCGCATCCGCAAATGACGGTGCCGGAAATTCGCCGCGCGATTGCGCCGAGCATTCTGTGGGCGGCCATCACCACGATGAGCGCTTTTCTGGTGCTGAACCTGGGCGGACTGCCCGGCTTGGGGCAACTGGGCACGCTGGTGGCCATCGGCATCGGCGTGGCCGCTTTGGTGATGGTGATGATTTATTTGCCGCCGCTGTTTCCCGACCGCCGAAAACCGCGTCCGACACAAAAGCCGGCTGCTTGGTGGACTTATTTCATCGCACCGCAGCAACCGCCAGTGACCGCGCTTGCGCCGGCGGGAAAAATTCGTCACCGCACCACGCTGCTGTTGACCGGTTTAATTCTGTTCGGCGCCTGCGCGGTACTGTGCTTTCGCCAGCCGGGGTTGGACCGGACTGGAAACGCCTTGCAACCGCAGCACGGCGACGCACAGACAACGCTGGACGAAATCACGTCCGAACTGGGCCTGCCACCGCAGCCACTCTGGGTAATCATCTCCGGCCGGGACGAATCTGAAGTCTATCAACGTCTCTCCAAAGCCGACGAGTTGTTGGACGGCGCGGTTTCGAATCAGGTTATCAGCCGGTATCTGCTGCCGAGTGCGCTGTGGCCGCGTGTCGAATTTCAGGCAGTCAACCGGGCGACGGCGGCGGTGATGGGAAAGCAGGCTCCCTTGCTGCGTAACGCTGCGCTGGGTGAAGGTTTCAATACCAACGCCTTGGTTTTGACGGAGGAATTGGTGCGAACTTGGGCGCGCGCCGGCACCAGCACGGGCGTGTTCTGGCCGACCAATCACGTGAGCCGGTGGCTGCTGAAACGGTTCGTCACACAGACTCCGGACGAATGGCTGGTGATGGGCTTGGTTTATCCCGCAACCAATCGGGTCGAGGCAGTGTCTCTGACCGGCTTGTCCACTCGATTGTCCAAGAACGGCGCGTTGCTTTCCGGCTGGGATTTGCTCGGGAGCGCAACCTTGAAACGGGTGCAGGCGAGATTGTGGCAGGTGGTCACGCCGATGGTTTTTCTCGTGTTGCTTTCCCTCTGGTTCGCCTTTCGCCGGGCGACCGAGATCCTGCTGGGTATGGTGGTGTTGTGCTTGAGCGGACTCTGTCTGTTGGCAATCATGGCTGTGGGGGGCTGGACTTGGAATCTGATGAATCTGATGGCCCTGCCACTGATGCTGGGCACGGGCGTGGACTACACACTTTTCATGCAACTGGCGTTGCGCCGGCATGGCGGCGATCTCGGTATGGTCCACCGTTCCGTTGGGCGGGCACTGATGTTGTGTGGCGGCACCGCCATGGCCGGGTTCGGTTCCTTGGCCTGGTCCAGCAATCCGGGCATGGCCAGTCTGGGCAAGGTGTGCGCGGTGGGCATTGGCGCCAACATGCTGATCTCCGTTTTCTTGCTTCCTGCCTGGTGGTCGTTAATAAGTTCAAGGTTCAAGGTTCAAAGTTCAAAGTCAGAAATCATCGGAACGAATGCGACCGGGAAGTCTGCTGCCAAGAAGCAACCCGCGCTTTATCGCGCCGGCTTGTGGCGGCTCGGATTGGTCATCGTGCGATACCTGCCAACGTGGTTGGTGAAAGGATTCGCCGTGGTCGTGGCCGAAATTTATTGCCTGTTGCAACGGGAACGTTTCGAGGTGGTGGTGCAAAACTTTCTGCCCGTCCTTACCGGCGACCGGGCAGCCGCCAAAAAAACCGCCCGCGCGATGCATCGGAAATTCGCCTCGAAGATGGTGGATTTATGGCGCGTCGAAAGCGGTGTGCCGGTGCAAAACTGGCTGACCAATCCGGGCGAACTGGAAATCATCCGCGCCGCCCGGCAACGCGGACACGGCGCGCTCTTTATCACCCTTCACCTCGGCAATTGGGAGCATGGCGGCCTGTTGCTGAACCAACTGGGCATCCGGCTGACGATCCTCACGCAGGCCGAACCCGATGACGGCCTGACCGACCTGCGCATCGCGTCGCGGAGACGTTGCGGGGTCGAGACCTTGATCATCGGCCAGGACAATTTCGCTTTTGTGGAGGTCATCAAACAACTTCAGGCCGGAGCGGACCTGGCGATATCGCTGGACCGGCCACCGGAGCGAGGCGGCGTCCCGATAGAATTTTTCGGTCACCCGTTTGAAGCGTCGCTGGCGGCGGCGGAACTGGCGCGGGCATCGGGCTGCGCGTTAATCGGGGTGACGATTGTCCGGCGGCCGGACGGCTATGCCGTGAAAGTGCTCCCGGAGTTCAGCTATGAACGCAGAGCCCTGGGCAATCGCGAGGCCCGCCGGGAATTGACGCAGCAAATCCTGCGTGCATTCGAGCCGGAAATTCGCAAGGATATGGACCAATGGTATCAATTCACCCCCATCTGGCCGAAGGACGGGTAAAGTCGCTCTTCCAAGCGCTCGGGTTTCTTAATCTGAATCTCATTCATAATCTTAATCTTAATCTCAATCTTTTCCCGCAGACCGGGATGAATACGATTAAGATTAAGAGCAAGAGTAAGATGAAGAGCGCGAGCAAAAACCTCGCCGCATTGTGCCTGGCTGCCTCCCTGGCTGCCTCGATTGCTCAGGGCGCCGGTTCCGACGCGCAATTCGACAAGTGGTTCGAGGTGCAGACCAATCTTCAAAGCTGGTCCGCCGACTTCACCCAGACGCGCTCGCTCAAAGTATTGACCCAGCCGTTGGTGTCCACCGGCAGGGTTTGGGTCACGCCGGGTGAGTTTCGATGGGAGCTGGGCCAGCCAGTGCAGACCATCGTGCTTCGCCGGCCGGACCAACTGCTCATCATTTATCCACGGTTCAAGCGGGCGGAAAAATATCCGCTCGACGGCGTCCCACCGGGTCCACTGAAGGACGCGCTGGCCCTGCTGGACGCCAGCCTGCCCCGCGATCGGGCGACCATGGAAAAAAGCTTTCGCCTGGTGTCGGCGACGGAAACAAACTCGGTTCTGCAAATGACGCTCCAACCCCGGAGCGAGTCCGCCCGCAAATTCATCGGCGAAATTGTGATTGGTTTTCACACGAACGATTTCTCCATCGCCGTCACCGAGATGAAATTCGCCGATGGCTCCAGCCTGCGGAACGATTTCACCAACGTGGTGATGAACCGTTCGATTGATCCCGGGCTGTTCGAGGCGAAACTGGCAACGGATTTCACCGTGGTTGAACCGTTGAAGCAATGAGCGCCACGCCCGACATTCTGCAACTGGCCCTCAAATCGCTGCCGCACGGGCCGGAATTCCGTTTCGTGGACCGGATGGTGAGCCTGACGCCGGGCAAGAAAGGCGTGGGCGAATATCGCGTCCGCGGCGACGAGTTTTATTTGCGCGGCCATCTTCCGGGCGAACCGATTCTCCCCGGCGTGCTGCTGGTGGAAGCCGGCGCGCAAGTGGCCGG
>JBEKJN010000285.1:0-3683 GCA_050011235.1 Verrucomicrobiota bacterium
CGTCTCCGTGCAGACGCCGCTGTCAACCGCGCGGGGGTTCCGGCTCGAACGCGAAGTGGCGCTGGTGCCCGTGTTGCGCGCCGGACTCGGCATGTTGGATGCCATTTTGCAACTGATTCCCCACGCCCGGGTCGGTTTCATCGGCCTCAAACGCGAAGAGACGACGTTGCGCGCGCAATTTTATCACAAAAGTTTTCCGAAAAACCTTGGCCGCTTCGAAGTCATTTTGATTGACCCGATGCTGGCGACCGGCGGCAGCGCCGTCGCCGCGCTCGATCTGCTGGCCGAGCAGGGCGCGAAACACATCCGGCTGGTAAATCTGGTCGCCGCACCTGAAGGCATCCGCCGCGTGCAAAAAAGTCATCCACGCGTGCCGATCTTCACCGCCGCGATTGACCGGCGGCTCGACGAAAGAGGCTACATTTTGCCCGGTCTCGGCGACGCCGGCGACCGGCTTTTTGGAACGTAATTGTGGGAGGGACGGCGTGTCGCCGTCCCTGAATTTGGGTCGCCGACACGGCGACCCTCCCTTTTTGGTATGGCAACGCAGGAAAATTTATTGATCGTCGCGGACAGCGAGCGTGACGCGAACATGCTTTACGCCACGGGCCTGTTCGTGCCCGACCCGTTTATCTATCTTAAAACCCGCGGACGGCCGCTCATCGTCATGAGCGACCTGGAAATTGACCGCGCCCGCGCGCAAGCGCCGCACTGCCGCGTTTTGCCACTGAGTCAATACCAGCAAAAACTGCAGCGCGACGGCATCAAGTCCCCACGCTTTGCCCATGTCATTCGACAAATTTTGCGTGAGAAAAAAATCCGCGGCGTCACCGTGCCGGACGATTTTCCGCTCGGTCTGGCAATGGACCTGCAAAAACTCGGCGTCAAAGCCAGGGCGCGACCCGGAACTTTTTTCCGGGAACGCGAAATCAAATCCGCCGCCGAAGTCAGAAAAATTTCCGCTGCGCTGGTGATGGCCGAAGTCGGCATGGCCGAGGCCATGCAGGTCCTGCGCACGGCGAAAATCGGGCGCGACCGAAAACTCATTTACCACAACCTGCCGCTGACCTCGGAAAAGCTGCGCTCGGTGATTGACTGCGCGATTCTTCAAGCGAGCGGGCTGGCGGCCAATACCATCGTTGCCGGCGGACGGCAGGCTTGCGACCCGCACGAACGCGGCTACGGCCCGCTCCGCGCAAACGTACTCATCATCATTGATGTTTTCCCGCGCTCGCAAAAAACCGGCTACTTCGGCGACATCACGCGCACGATCGTGCGCGGGCGCGCGAGCGAAGCCGCGCGAAGACTTTACCACACGGTTTTCCAGGGACAAAAAATCGCATTTAAAAAAATCCGCGCGGGCACGCCGACCACCGGCGTTCACCAGGCCGTCCAGCGATTTTTCGAACAGCAAGGTTACCGGACCGGCCGCCGCAACGGGCGCATGGAAGGATTTTTCCACGGCACGGGACACGGACTCGGCCTGGAAATCCACGAAGCGCCGCGCGTGGGCGCGACTTCAACCGGCAGGCTCCAACCCGGCCACGTTGTGACCGTTGAGCCGGGGCTTTACTATCCGGAGATCGGTGGGGTTCGGCTCGAAGACGTTGCGCTGGTGACGGCCAACGGCGCGCGCAACCTGACACGGTTTGAAAAGGTGCTGGAACTGTGAACGCCAAATACAAAGCACAAATCAAGACTCGCAAAAAACAGAAGGTCTCTTGGGAGTCCTGCACTTGGGAAGGCGCACGGCGCGAGCAATTACGCCGTTGGATCGAACTTCCACTACGCGAGAAGCTCAAGGCCGTGGAAGAAATGGGCAAAGTGGCCGGGCATTTCTCAAGACTCCGCCGCCGTGAAATATCGGCGCGCGAAATCTGACACGATTCGAAAAGGTGTTGGGAACCTAAGTGCGAACGCCAGCATCATTCAGGTTTCATTTGGCTGAACTCTGGATTATGATTCGAGACTAGGCATGAATCGTGGAATTACATTTCTTTTGACTGGCTTGTTTGCCTTAGCCACGGGGTGTGGGAACACGAGGAGCGATAAAACTGATAGTATTCCCCCAGGAATTTCTTGGGCTTCTATTCTGGCAAAGGCGATCGACCTTAAAGCACTGGCGGAGCCTGCACATTTTTCGGTCGCAACGAAAATGTCCTCAAGCTGTTTTTCGTCCAACAAAGTCTCGTTCACTTACTTGGCACCCCAAATAATCGGAGACATGGACTACGGTTCCTTTCTTGAAGTCACCGAAGGAAAAGACAATGTCAGTGCAACTTTGGCAGAATTCAATGGGCCGGGAATGGTGACTTGGATTTGGTCGGCAAATCCGGTCGGTACGCTCAAACTCTATGTGGATAACGAAGAACAACCAGTCCTGTCCATGCCGTTTACCGAGTTTCTTCGCGGGCGCTTCCTTCCGGTTCGATGGCCGTTCTCAGCAGAAACTGCGCGTGGATATAATCTCCATTTTCCCATCGTCCACACCAAATACTGCAAATTGGTCCTTACCGTGCGGAGCCGAGCCGATTTGTCCGAACTCTATTATCAAGTAGCCTGGCAATCTCTCCCGACCAAAGTGGAAATTCACTCGTTTGACATTGCGGCCATTAAGCAACAATCTGATTTGTTAGGAGAATTCGGACGCAAACTATGCGCCGTTTCCAAATCCTGTGAACCAGCAGAGGCGGGTGTTGCCACGGTCAAACGGACTGAATATTCAATTCAGCCCGGCCAAAGTCTGGAACTTTTCCATTCGGAAGGACCGCAAGCCATTACGGCAATCAGATTCATCGGGAAATCCAAATCCGATCTCAACGGGCTTTGGATCAAAGCCCTCTGGGACGGAGAAGTGTGTGTGCAATCGCCACTTCACATGCTCGCCGGAATATCATCTGGCATGGAGGATACAGAATCTTTTCCGGCAATGGTGGACGGCTCTCGACTGGTTCTGCGCTGGTTCATGCCTTTCACCACGGAAGGACAGATGATTTGTACCAATACAACCGATCACGTATGCAAGTTCACCATTGATATCTGGACACAGCCAATTGATGCATCGCATTACCCGCTCCGATTTCATTCTAATTTTCTAACTTTCAAAGGACTTCAAACCGATGTGGTCAACGTCCTCACGCTGGCTGACGTTTCGGGCGAGGGGCGTTTTGTGGGTTGCACACTCGGCGTGGATAACCAAAGTGATAAATGGTGGGGCGAAGGCGATAATATTATCTGGCTTGACGACACCAATAACCCGGCACTGCACGGAACGGGAACGGAAGATTATTTCGGTTTTGCGTGGTGCTCAGAGGATGTTTTTAATCACCCGTTTCGGGGGCAAACCATGGTTGCCAACATTCCTCATCACACGATTGCCAACATGCATCGTTATCATATTCTGGACACTCTGCCGTTTCAAAAATGGGGACGGTTCCAATTCGGAGCATTGGGAAATGGCGAGGGCGAAATGGACTGGTCAACGTCAGTCATGTGGTATTCGATAAACCACCAAAAGCAACTCTCCATTGAAACCGGCAACGGCAAAAGATGAAAATTGGCCCAGTTTGTGTGTCACGGCCCGCTGTCTCAACTGCGCCGTGATGGCTCAAAAAATTCTTTCAAACCACACAATATCCTTTAATTTCAGCACAAATTGAACTGGCACGCAGCCAGCTTGGTTG
>JBEKJN010000286.1:0-3671 GCA_050011235.1 Verrucomicrobiota bacterium
TGCAGCCTATCTGAATATCATGCTGTTGGTTGCCGACTATTTGCCCTTGCCGCCAAGGCGAATGTTACTGCACCTGCAATCATCGCGGAGAGTAGCCAAACTGCACCTGTAACTGACCAAAGCTCAGACATTTCGTTAAGTAAGCTGGAAAATGATCCACCTCCAATGAAGTGATCGAATGATACCACACTAAAGATTGGAACAGCAAATCCAAAGACGATTGCACCAATAAGTGCCTGCTTTCGCGCCGTCTTCGGTTTGCCTCTGCGCAGTTCAATATACTGTAGCGGTATAAAAAGACTGATCATGAAAAGACCATAACCGACTGAAAGATTTAGAACATTAACAACAATAAAAGTAGCAGGGAATCCAAGCTCGCCCCAGGTCGAGTTGGGACTCACCAGCGAGACAATTCCAGTCATGGCGAAATCTGATGACACAAGAGTCAACCATCCAAATAAACCCACAACAACTGCCTGTTTTGCGTTCATGAAGTGTCTTGCCTATTCAAGTTTACGGATTTGACTTTGCGCCCGACCAAAAAGTTTGTCCAGAAAAAGCGACGACACGTCGCCGCAGTCCAAATGCGTCATCCCCATTTTTTTACAGACAAACCGCGACCTTCCTGCTAGTTATGTCAGACACAAAAACCACGGTCATTGGGGAATTTTGTCCGCAAAATGACCCGATGAAAAATCTTAAAACATCAGGAAAACAGAATGAAATATGGTTTGAACATCCCCGAAAAGGGCGCGCTGGACTTCCTGTCCATCGGCGCCCTCGTCCATCGCCTCGACACCGGCATCATCCCCTTCCGCAAGGCCACGAAGTGCCGCATCCACGTCAGTGGCGGTGAATTCAACTGCGCCGCCAACCTCGCCGATTGCTTCCGCCTGAACACCGGCATCGCCACGGCCATGGTGGATTATCCCGTAGGCGACCTCATTGCCGAGCGCGTGAAGGCGATGGGCGTGAAACCGTTTTACAAGCGATTCAAGCACGATGGCGTGCGCGGCCCGAACCACGCGACGGTCTATAGCGACCAGGGCCACGGCGTGCGCGCGCCGGTGGTGTTCTACAACCGCAGCAACGAAGCCGGCGGGCTGCTCAAGCCGGGCGACTTCAACTGGAAGGAAATTTTCGGCCAGGGCGTGCGCTGGTTCCACAGCGGCGGCATTTTCGCCTCGTTGTCCGAGACCACGGGCGAATTGATCATTGAAGGCATGAAAGCCGCCAAGGCCGCCGGGGCCGTGACGTCGTTCGACCTGAACTTCCGCCAGAAACTCTGGGATATCTGGGGCGGGCAGGAGAAGGCGTTGTCGGTGATGAAACGGATTGTTGAACACGTGGACGTGATTGTGGGCAACGAAGAAGACCTGCAAAAGGGGCTCGGCCTGAAAGGTCCAGACGTGGCCGCCAAGAGCAAGCTTGATCCGAGCGTGTTCTTCGGAATGATTGATTCGGTGGTGAAGAACTATCCCAAGGTCAAGGTTGTGGCGACGACGCTGCGCGAAGTCCATTCCACCAACCGGCATAGCTGGAGCGCCGTGGCCTGGATTGACGGCAAGACCCACGTCGCGCCGACCTGCGAACTGGACGTTCATGACCGCGTGGGCGGCGGCGACGGTTTTGCGTCGGGCCTCATCTACGGCATGCTTACCGGCGAAGAAGCGGAACAGGCGGTGAAGCTGGGTTGGGCGCACGGCGCGTTGCTGACCACCTTCCCCGGCGACACCACGATGGCGACGGTGGAACAAGTGAAGGCGTTCACCAAAGGCGGCTCGGCGCGCATCCAGCGGTAGCGATCTGGGCTGGACAGCACCTTCATTTTTTGTTCGTAGCGGCTTTCGGTAGAAAGCCGCCATATTCCTTCACCCAGCCAATGGAAATGGTTCCATCGGCGCCGGTTCCCGTTTCTGCTCGTAAAGTTTCCAAAACGATTCCCAGAAACCTTCCACCAACGGATGCAGAAACGGATATCCACTCAATGTATCCAAAAATGTGCATAAATTCAGATTTGTAAAAAAATTATTCAACACGTTGTCCGGGATAGGAAGTTGCCGGATATTTGAAAATCCTTTTCAATTCGAGAACAGCGGGGTCAACAAAATCTCGTCGCCCTTCCATTCCCTGCCGCGTCAATACATACACGCCATTGCCAACCACAAATTCGCCATAAATCTCAATGACATTGGGCCTTCGATAAATAACCTGATAAACAGGCACAAAATCGTTGTTAACAATTTCGACGGCATTGGCGTCACAGTTCATTTGCCATGCCGAAGGAAGATGCCCGTCAATTTTGTTCCCAGAAAGCTTAAAAGGCCCGAAAGGGAAAGCATCGGGAATCGTAACGTCGGCAAAAAAGCGATTATTGGAAACGTGTCCACCAACCACAGGAATCGCGTGATACGCTCCATTGGTATCTTGTTGAAAGGTTACAAGCAGGTTGACCGTTTCATCTTCCTTGGCAATGGGGCTTGCGCTATCTCCACCCGCGAAAACAAAGCTTACAAATTGGCATCCTTCTGGAAGTTCCGGGGGTTGCCATTCAATTTTTTTGCCCACAACGATCGGCTGAACATTGGTGTTCTCATTTCTGACCACCTCAACCGGCTTTGAATCGGCAAATGCGGGGCGCCTGGGGGACAAAGTCCGAGGGTTTTCAGTTGAAAAAGTGTGCCATGACAAAAATCCGAACAGAACAAAATCCAAAGTAATCAATGACCAAAATAACGTTCTAACAGGTTTAAACCCCAACTTTTTAACAAGCTGAGTGAAAGCAGCGAGTCCGCAACCAACGGCGAGAAAGCCGAACAAGAAACTCCAGATATGAAATCCAGCATCGGACAACGCAAAGGCAATCGTTCCAAAGATGAGACCCCCGGCAATTTCAGCAACGTCAATCAAAACCTCTCCTTTGGCCGGGAGTTCGTCCTTTATGTCATTTGGGTCTCTCACCCGTAAACATCAGGTTGTGCTCACAAGTGCCAATGGCGCACCCTTAAATTCTTTGATAAGGGCACCGGCACCGCCAGCGGCGTCAATCAATGATGATGCCATTCCGGTTGCGACTTCAACGGAGCAGGCTTCATACATCGGAGCGTGCAGCCAAGGGCGACAGATTGACAAGGAGAAATAAATGGCGGCTCTCCGCCAAGGAGCCGCTGCGCAACTGTAGCGGCGGACAAAATCCGCGCCCTTTTGTTCGTAACGGCTTACCGCGGTCATCGCTGCACGCGTGCGCCGCCGCCTTTCATCAGTTTTTCAACCTCGTCCTTCGATGCCATGGAAGTGTCGCCCGGCGTCGTCATCGCCAGCGCGCCGTGCGCCGCGCCGTAATCCACCGCCTTTTGCGGGTCGCCGGTGGTCATCAAACCGTAAATCAAACCGCTGGCAAAACTGTCGCCGCCGCCGACGCGGTCGAGGATTTCAAGATCGGGATATTTTTTCGATTCGTAAAACCTGCCGTCCATCCAGCAAATCGCGCCCCAATCGTTGCGCGTTGCCGTTTTCGCCGCCCGCAAGGTCGTGGCCGCCACTTTGAAATTCGGATACGTCTTCACCGCCGTTTCGATCATTTCCTTGAACGCGGTCACGTCAATGTGCAGCAGGTGCTCGTCCGCGCCTTTGACTTCCAAGTCGAGGCAGGCGGTGAAATCCTCCTCGTT
>JBEKJN010000287.1:0-3630 GCA_050011235.1 Verrucomicrobiota bacterium
CGAAGATTCCTGTTTACAGCGCGGCCTCGACTGTTAATATCCATCCATAAACAACCGAGGACGACGGCGTGAAAAAAATTGAAGCGATCATCAAACCTTTCAAGCTCGACGAAGTAAAGGCGGCGTTGGCGGCGCTGGGTGTGCAAGGCATGACGGTTTCCGAAGTCAAGGGGTTTGGCCGCCAGAAGGGGCACACGGAAATTTATCGCGGCAGCGAATACACCGTGGATTTTCTTCCCAAGGTAAAAATCGAGGTCGTGCTGGCCGATGGTTTGGTTTCATCGGCGACGGACGCGATTCTGAAAGCCGCGAAGACCGGAAAAATTGGCGATGGGAAAATTTTTGTCAGTCCGGTGGAGAGTGTCGTCCGCATTCGCACCGGTGAAGCCGGCGAGCAGGCTGTTTGATTGAAGCGCCGCCAGTGTTGTGGAGCAAAAAATGTTGATTTATTTGATAAGAACGGGCATGTGAATAACTCGTGAACAAGAGTTAATATGTTCTCCTAGGAACTTTCGGCTCAATGCCATAAAAATGGGCGCGTAGTTCGAAGTTGTTTCCAGGCGTTGAAACATTTTGGTGAAATTGCGGGTGTAGATTTGGGTTTTGGAATATGTAACTTGTTGTAAATCAGATAGTTGTTTTTAGAGTATAATGAATTTTTTGGCGAACAGAGATGATTTAGCGGCTGCCCACTCGGACCGATTGCTCTTTGCCAAAGTGAGCGCCTGCGGAAATCGGCAATAAACGTCGATTTCGGGGCTAGGTGAATAAAAGGCTTAAAAAACAGGCTTTTTGACGAAACACATGCAGCTTTCAGCGGAAAAAATTTGGAATTCGGCGCAGGAGCAACTTCGCTCCAAGTTGAGCAAAGACACTTACAATATGTGGTTCGCGCCTTTGCGCGTCTGTGCCATGGACAACAGCCACGTCACCCTCGAAACGCCCAACGAATTTTGCGAACTGTGGCTCAAGGACAACTATCTCAGCCTATTGCAGGACGCCGTGGCCGTCGCCGCCAGCCGCCAATTGCAGGTGAAATTCAAAATCGGAACGGGAACTGCCCCGGTAGTGCCGGCTTTGGCTCCGACCCCGGCCAAAACCAAAACCGCCGAATCATCCCACGAACGCTCGCCCGGCAGCGGCGAATTGCCCTTCAATCCCAAAAACACCTTTGAATCGTTCGTTGTCGGCAACAATAACAATTTTGCCTACGCCGCGGCCCTCGCGGTCGCACAGGTGCCGGGCAAATCCTACAATCCGCTCTTCCTTTACGGTGGCGTCGGTCTGGGCAAGACGCATTTGCTTCACGCCATCGGCCAATACGTCGTCAGCAACAAGAAGGGCGCGCGCGTGGCCTATCTCTCCTCCGAAAAGTTCACCAACGAGTACATTGATGGCATCCAAAACAACCAACTCGTCAAGTTCCGTAAAAAATACCGCCAGACGGACGTGCTGTTGATTGACGACATCCAGTTCCTCGCCGGCAAGGAACGCATCCAGGAGGAATTTTTCCATACCTTCAACACGTTGCACGAGTCCCGCAAACAAATCGTGCTCACCTGTGACCGTCCGGCCAGCGAAATTCAGGGGCTGGAACACCGCCTCGTTTCGCGCTTCGAGTGGGGTCTGGTCACCGATTTGCAGCCGCCGGACGTCGAAATGCGCCTGGCCATTCTCCAAAAGAAGGCGCAAATCATGGGCGTAACCCTGCCGGATGAAGTGATGAATTTCCTCGCCAATCGCATTCGCACCAATGTCCGCCGGCTCGAAGGGGCGCTCATCCGCGTCGCTTCCTACGCCTCGCTCACCGGCAAAAAACTGTCCATCGAGGTTGTCGAAGGGTTGCTGCGCGAAATCCTTCACGAAGAGGGCCGGTTGACCATCAGCATCGAAGTCATCCAGAAAAAAGTCGCCGAGCACTATGACATCCGCCTCGCCGACATGACCAGCAAACGCCGCCCGGAAAACATCGCGTTTCCGCGCCAGGTCGCGATGTATCTCTCACGCCAGATGACCGAAAGCTCGCTTAACACCATCGGTGAAGCTTTTGGCGGACGCGACCACGGCACCGTGCTGCACGCCTGCCGCCTCGTCAAAGACCGCATGGAAGTGGACGCCAACGTCCGCCAGGTTGTTAATTACCTCGAAAAACAGTTGAACCGCTGACAGTTTCCGCGCTCGACACTCGACCTTCGACCCTCGACATTCCTGCCGTGCCTGTCATTGAAGTCAACGGCCTGACGAAAGCCTTTCGCACCTATAAAAAGCGGCCCGGCTTTGCCGGCGCGATCAAAGGGCTTTTCCATCGTCAGTACGAACAACTCATCGCCGTCAATGACGTCAGCTTCAAAATTGAACCGGGCGAACTCGTCGGTTTTCTGGGTCCAAACGGTGCGGGCAAGACGACCACTTTGAAAATGCTCGCCGGCCTGCTGTTTCCCACCAGCGGTTCGGCGCGCGTGCTGGGTTACGTGCCATGGGAACGCCACGACGGCTACCGCCGCCAGTTTGCGCTCGTGCTCGGCCAGAAAAACCAGCTTTGGTGGGATTTGCCCGCGCGCGAGTCGCTCGAACTGAACTCAAAAATCTACGGCATCCCCGCCGACCGCTTCGAGCGCACCGTCGCCGAAATGAGCGAATTGCTCAATGTTCGCGACAAACTCAACGTCAGCGTCCGCGAACTTTCCCTCGGCGAACGCATGAAAATGGAACTCATTGCGTCGTTGCTCCACCAGCCCAAGGTGCTGTTCCTCGATGAGCCGACCATCGGCCTTGACGTCGTTTCGCAAAAGACCGTCCGCGAGTTCATCCGCCGCCACAATGCCGGACAAAAGACAACGATTTTGCTCACGAGCCATTACATGGCCGACATCCAGGCGCTGTGCGACCGCGTCATCATCATTGACCACGGTAAAATATTCTTTGACGGCCGGCTGGCCGAAATTGTGGACCGCTTCGCCGATTTCAAACTCATCACGATTCAATGCGCCAGCACCGATGCGCACCCGAATGAAAACCTCTCCCGCTACGGCGAAGTCGTGGAGAAAAACGCCGGCTCCATTATGCTCAAGGTCAAGCGCGACCGCGTTATCGCCGTCTGTAAATCGCTGCTCGACGATTTGCCGGTCACTGACATTGACATTCAGGAAGTGCCGATTGAGGACGTCATCCGCCAGATTTTCGCGCGCTGAAACAGTTTTGAACCGGGGAGCGCATCCGCCCCGGATGCGGTCTGGCGCGCCCTCGCGCCAGACATTTCGGCGGACGAGGCGTCCGCCGATGCACGCGGGGGCGCGTGCGCTCCCCATTTCCATCGCAACACTTGCGGTTGAGCAGAACGCGTGTTTCAATCGTGCATGGATGTTTTCCTGCAAGCAGCGATTGAAGAAGCCAGAAAAAGCCTGGCGGAAGGCGGAATCCCCATCGGTTCGGTGCTGGTGCTCGACGGCAAAATCATCGGGCGCGGTCATAACCAACGCATGCAGCGCGGCAGCGTGATTCTTCACGCGGAAATGAACTGCCTCGAAAACGCCGGACGGCTCAAGGCGTCGGTTTACCAGCGCTGCGTGCTTTACTCGACGCTTTCGCCGTGCCCGATGTGCAGCGGCGCGATTTTGCTCTACAAAATTC
>JBEKJN010000288.1:0-3626 GCA_050011235.1 Verrucomicrobiota bacterium
TGATACTGCTCGATTTGAACATGCCACGCAAAGATGGGCGCGAGGCGCTCAAAGAAATCAAGGCGGACCCCATTCTGCGCCGGGTTCCCATCGTCGTCCTCACCACTTCAAAGGCCGAAGAGGATATTCTGCGCAGCTACGATCTGGGTGTAAATTCCTACGTTACCAAACCAGTGACGTTCAAATCGCTGGTGGAGCTAATCAAGGTTCTTGGCCAGTATTGGTTCGAAGTCGTCAAACTCCCGCAGGATGGAGTGTAATCCAGTTTATGTCCGACACCGCCGTCAGAGTCCTGTTGGTCGATGATGATGAGGATGACTATATCATCACGCGCGATCTTGTTTCTAAGATCGGGAATCCCCCATATCGGCTTGACTGGATTGACAATTATGATGCCGCTTTGGCGGCACTCCAGCGACGCGAACACGACATCTGTCTGCTGGATTATCGCCTGGGTGAACGGACCGGACTTGAGTTGTTGCGCGAATCGCAGTCGTTTAGCGGCCGTCCGCCGATGATTCTTCTTACCGGCCAGGGCGATCACGAAATTGATCTGGAAGCCACGAAGGCCGGGGCCGCCGACTACCTGATCAAAGGCCAGTTGGACGCCGACAAACTGGAACGCGCCATCCGCTATGCCATCGAAGGCCAACGCGCCAAGGAACGTCTCCGCCGTGACCGCGATCTCATCAGCCGCATCATGGAAACGAGCCCTGTCGGCATTGTCGTCGCCGACCAGGCGGGAAAAATCACTTTTGCCAACCATCGGGCTGAGGAAGTGCTTGGCCTGACCAAGGACGCAATCGCCCAAAGAACATGCAGTGTTCTGGATTGGCGCTCGACCGACTTGGAAGGCAATCCATTGGCTGAGCAACCCTCGCGGTTGAAACAAGTCCTCGATTCCGGCCAGGTGGCGCAGGACGTCCGCAATACGATAGATCACCCCAATGGTCGTCACACTTTGCTCTCGACCAACGCCACACCACTTTTTGACGCCGCGAACAAAATTGATGGCATGGTCGTCACGGTCGAGGACATCACCGAACGGTTGACGCTGGAAGCCCAGTTGCGGCAATCGCAAAAAATGGAGTCGGTGGGCCAGTTGGCCGCTGGCGTGGCGCATGACATCAACAACATTTTGACCGTCATCCAAGGGCACGCGGGACTGTTGCTCAATATCACGCCGCCGGGCGCGGACTCGTTCAGATCGTTGAAGCAAATTTCCGCGGCGTCGGAGCGCGCGGCCAGCTTCGTCCGGCAGTTGCTCACGTTCAGCCGCAAACAGATTTTCCGCTCGAAAATTCTCGATCTGAACACGGTGCTGCAAAATTTGGGAAACATGCTCCCGCAAATGCTCGGCGAGGACATCTCGCTGGAGACCCGCTGTCAGCCCAACCTGCCGCATATCGAAGCGGACACCGGCATGATCGAGCAGATTATCATGAACTTGGCGGTCAACTCCCGCGACGCCATGCCCAAAGGCGGCAAACTTCTCATTGCGACTTCCGCCATTGAAATCGGCGCCGCCTATACGCGACAACATCCCGAAGCCCGGCCGGGTTGGTTCGTTTGTTTGACCGTTACGGACACCGGCAGCGGCATGGATCACAAAGTATTGCAGCGGCTTTTCGAACCGTTTTTTACGACCAAGGACGTGGGCAAGGGGACAGGGCTTGGCCTGGCCACCATTTACGGCATCGTCAAACAACATCAGGGCTGGATTGAAGTCCAGAGCGAGATGGGCGTCGGCAGCACCTTCAAGGTCTTTCTGCCGGTGGCCAGCGAAACCCGCAATACACCCATCACGCCAGCCGTTGAACCCAGGCCGGCACAGGGAGGTGAAGAAACCATTCTCGTCGTCGAGGACGAAACCGGCCTGCTGGAATTGGTGCGAAACGTTCTTCAAGGCTACCATTACCGCGTTATGGCCGCTTCGTCCGGTGTCGAAGCCCTGCGGGTTTGGGACGAGCACAATGGCCGGGTTGATTTGCTCCTGACCGACATGATCATGCCCGGCGGCATGACGGGTAACGACTTGGCGGCGAAATTAAGAAAACAAAAGCCCGGGCTAAAAGTGATCTACACCAGCGGTTACAGTTCCGAATTGATGGGAAAAGATTCTGGTGCAAACAACACCACTTTTCTCGCCAAACCCTATCTGCCGCTCCAATTAGCCCAAGCAGTTCGGAAATGCCTGGACGCCCCTCCTGAAAGCAAGCACGAGCGCGCTCACGTCCCGGCTGATGCCGCGCCGACTCAGGTTTTGTCAGCGCAAATAGCCTGAGTGTTGAAGCATCGGGGAACCCGTTTCGCCAGTCACAGCGTTGGCTCCGGGCATTGAATAACGCGTTTGCCGTTCAACGTTTTATTGAAAATCGCTGCCGCTTTTCGCACCCTTGCCACGTGAAACTGACAGGATTCATTGCGTTGTTTTTGACTGCGACGCTATTGGCCGGCTGCAAAAAATCCGGCGAAACCACCCCCCCACCGCCGTCCCTTGACGATTTGCTGCCAAAACAGGCGCAGTTGAGACTGCCGACCATGAAAATTTATCTCGGCACGGAAACGTTGGATGCCGAACTCGCGCTCACGGAACAGCAGGAACGAACCGGCATGATGTTCCGCACCAACATCCAGGAAACCGACGCGATGCTCTTTGTTCTGCCGGTGCCGCAGCGTGCATCGTTCTGGATGAAAAATTGCCCCGAATCACTTTCCGCCGCCTACATCGGTCCTGACGGTGTCATCGAGGAAATTCACCACCTTGAAAAGAACGATACCAACTCGGTCATCGCCGCGAGCGACAACGTCCAATACGTTTTGGAAACCAAGGACGGTTGGTTCGCGCGGCACAACATCGGCACTGGCACCGTTCTCCGCACGGAGAAGGGGTCGTTACCGGAAACGTTTTTTCGGAATTAACTATGGTGATTACACCAGACTCACCGTTTTACCAGTGCGGGCCGCCTCGTAAACGGCCATCATGATTTTCACGTCGCGCAGGCCCTCCTCGCCGGGAACCTTGGTCGGCTGGTTGTTCAAAATGCATTGTGCGAAATCGTCCATTTCGGCCGCGAACTGGTCAATGGAAGGAAATTGGATTGGTTGGCCATCGCTGCGATGGCCGCGAATGCCGCTGTAATTGTAAGCCGGATTCAATTCAAACCAGCCACTTTGAGCATAAGCAGTAAAACGATCGAGCCCGGGGAATTTATACGTGGTGCCGCAATGCGCCATGACACCACTGGGAAATTTCATCTGCCAGGCGATGGATTCCTCGACTTCCTTGAATTTCACCGGATCGGTTTTGGTTTCAATCGCAGAAACGAGAATGGGTTCCTCGCCACTCAAGTAACGTGTCGCTTGCAACGCGTAAATGCCGACATCCATCAGCGGTCCGCCGCCGGCCAAATCGCGTTTGAGCCGCCATTGAGTTGGGTCGCCGATGGCAAAGCCGAAGCTGGCATCAATCATTTTCAAATCGCCGAAAACTTTTTCGTGCGCGAGGCGGGCGCATTCCAGGTTGTTCGGTTCAAAGTGCAGCCGGTAACCGATGGCAAGCTGGCGGCCGGCCTGTTTGCATGCGTCTATGATTTGCTGGCATTTTTCGACCGACACCTCCATGG
>JBEKJN010000289.1:0-3613 GCA_050011235.1 Verrucomicrobiota bacterium
TTGTGGGCCGCGACTGCGCGGCGTGGCGGGAAGCCGTCGAAATCTTCCGGCAACGTCCAATTCAAATCACCTTTGTGCGGACAAGGAACCAGACCGACATCGGTTGCAACTTCAAGCCGCCCAACGAACGGCCAGGCATTTTGCGCGAGCAAACCGATTTTTGGCGCGCCAACGGTCAAGGTGACCGCAGCTTCAATCGCCGCGCCTTGCACTTCGCCGGTGTCCGCGTTCAAGCCGGACGGCACGTCCACGGCCAGAACGGGAATTTTTGATTGATTGACGGCGGTGATGAATTTTTTCCAGCCGTTGTCGAGCGGACGGTTCAAGCCAATGCCGAACAAGCCGTCAATGAGCAACGTGGGACAGGCTTCCGGCCTCTTTTCATTTGAAACTGAAAGGTCAGAGACAGGCGGGACGTCTGTCCTACGTTGAAATTTGGCCAATGCTGCTTCCGGGTCGGTCACATCAAGAACTTCCACCCGCCGGTCGCGCAGATGTTTGCGCGCGGCGCGGGCATCGTCGCCGTTGTGGCCCTTGCCGGCCAGAATCAGAATTGTGTCGCCGGCGCGTGTGAGTTGCAGCGCGCATTCTGCGACTTTTTCACCGACGTGCCGGATGACCCCGGCTTCGGTCTGGCCGGCGGCCCAGGTGGCGCGTTCCCATTCGCGCATTTGGGCAAGGTTGATGACCGGAACTGGCATGGCGCAAGGTTGGCAGAATTTTTGTCTCGGCGAAAGCGGAATTGCCGGTGGCTTCGTCGTAATCTTACCCTTGATTGCCGACGAAGCAGATTACGATTAAGATTAAGATCAGGGTTATGATTAAGATTAGGAAAAGGCGGGTTTGTCACCGAATCGTCACGTGGTTGTCACGGAATTGAAATTGTGTGACGATTGGGCGCGTGGTATGCAAACGGGAGTGAAGCCGCGAATTTTAGTGGTGGATGACGAACCCGAAGCGGTGGAACTGGTCGAGTTCAACCTGAAACAGGCGGGTTACGCAGTCATCACGGCCGTTGACGGCGCGGAGGCGTTGAAAAAGGCCCACGCGCAGCCGCCGGATTTGATCATTCTCGACGTGATGCTGCCGGAAATGGACGGGTTTGAGGCGTGCAAGGTGCTGCGGCTCGACCCGGCCACTGCGCGCATACCCATCATCATGCTCACGGCCAAGGCGGCGGAGATTGACCGCGTGCTCGGGCTTGAACTCGGCGCGGACGATTACCTGACCAAGCCGTTCAGCCCGCGCGAACTGCTGTTGCGCATCAAAAAAATCCTTTCCCGCGGCCAGACGGAAGAAAAACCGCGCG
Source organism: Verrucomicrobiota bacterium (assembly GCA_050011235.1). Taxonomy (GTDB): domain Bacteria; phylum Verrucomicrobiota; class Verrucomicrobiia; order Limisphaerales; family UBA11358; genus UBA11358. Next base: position 1,310 of record JBEKJN010000289.1, read on the forward strand.
AACAATTACGCTTCGGCGATTTGCTGATTGACGTGCCGCGCCACATCGCCAGTTGGAAGTCCAAGACCATTGGTTTGACGGCCACCGAGTTCAAGCTGCTCACCACCCTCGCCCAACGCGCCGGGCGCGTGCAATCCCGAGACGCTTTGCTTCGGGACGTTTGGGAATATGACAGCCTGATTGACACGCGCACGGTGGACACGCACATGCGCCGCCTGCGCGAGAAGCTCGGCCCGGCGTCGAAGCATCTGGACACCGTCCGCGGCGTCGGGTATCGGTTTGTGGAATGAACGAAGGTTGGGAACATCGAACATCGAACATTGAACATCGAACTCCGAATGATCCCGTTCGATGTTCAGCATTCGGAGTTCGTTGTTCGATGTTTTCCCACATTCAATTCTCCTGTGCATGTGGCCCGGCCTGACCATTCTGGCCATCGTCGCCCTGGTGGCGGTCCATTTCTGGTGGCGGCGAAAATTTCTCCGCCAGCAACGGCAGATGCAGACCGAGATGGAGGATTTTCAGCGGCATCAGCAGCAGACGACGACCGACGCCAAGGCGCAGCAGCAGGTCTTGTTCAACAGCATGCTGGAAGGGCTGTTGCTGCTCGACCGCAACCGCCGGATTTATCTCGCCAACCGCGCCTTCAAAAATCTTTTCGGCATCAAGACCGAGTTGCGCGGCCGGACCATCATGGAAGCCCTGCGCGTGCACGAACTCGCGGAGCTCGTCGAGCGCGTTGAAGGCGAGGGGCAGATGTTCGATTACGAATTGAAGCTGCCGGACTTGAGCGAGCGCTGGTTGCAGGTCAACGCCGCCGCCATTTCCAACTCCGCCGGGGAACGCGAGGGGACGATTCTGGTTTTTCACGATTTGACGCGGCTCAAACAGCTCGAACGGACACGCGAGGAATTTGTCGCCAACGTCAGCCACGAACTGCGCACACCGCTCTCGCTCATCAAGGGCTACGTGGAAACGCTGCTCGACGGCGCGCGCAACAATCCCGAAGTCGCCGAGCGTTTTCTCAAGATCATCGAACGCAACGCGCAACGGCTCGATTTGCTCATCCAGGATTTGCTCACGATTTCCGCGCTGGAGGCCGGGCGGGTCAAATTGAGCCTCCAGGCGATTGAATTGCGTCCGCTGGTCGAAAAAGTTTTGGGAGACTTGAAACCGCCCGCCGACGCGAAAGGCGTGAAACTCGTCAACGATTTGACCGAACTCACCGCCACGGCGGACGCGAACCGGCTCGAGCAGGTCCTCGCCAATCTCGTGGACAACGCCATCAAATACGGCCGCGCAGAAGGCACGGTGACTGTCGGCGGCGGAAAAACCGGGGACGGGAAGATTGAGGTTTTCGTGCAGGACGACGGACCGGGCATTCCGCCGGAATCACTCGACCGCGTATTCGAGCGGTTTTATCGTGTGGACAAGGCGCGCTCGCGCGAGCAGGGTGGCACCGGCCTGGGTTTGTCCATCGTCAAGCACATCGTGCAAAACCACGGCGGCAAGGTTTGGGTGAAAAGCGAATTGGGCAAAGGCGCGACGTTTTACTTCACGCTGCCGGCTGAAAAATCATAACCCTCTGGAGATGATTTCGGATTACCGCCCGATGGCATTCTGTAATCTTGCCAGGTCGCCGGCTTGATTTTCGGCCAAAGCGGCATCCGCTGACTGTTCTTCGCTGATTCCTCTCCACGACCAGCGTTCGGCATGTCCGTCGGCAAAGGACAACGAAGCGCCCCTGGAATGCCGGGCCGTCGGAGAGTTTTGCCATTGGGTGACCCCGGGGCCGAGTTGAATGGCGAAGAAGCCATCGTCCACGGTGTTCAGGCTTTCGTCCACGAAAACAAGCGCCTCGGCCGGAGGCGGACTTTTGATTTCCGAAAGCTTCCGGATCGGAGGATAATTGTTGCCGAAAACCCACGACGTATCTTCCACCGCGCCATCCACCGAAGTGTCCCCTGGAATGGCTTCACCCATCCGCCCGTTCATGGAAACTGATCTGACAAGCGAATCGGCCGGCACACCCGCTGGAGCCATGCCGGTCAGGCTCGGACATTGGTAAATGGCCGGTGATTGATGATAAGGGTAAAGCCGGCTGTTTTGGACATAACTGACGTTGGTTGCCTGAGTGAGTATTTTCACATTGCCCGACACCCATGATTCCGGGGCCGAAGCATAATCGGTCAATCTGATCCAGTTTGGAACGAGCTGGTCATTGTTATCATTCGCATACATGGTCCGGCAAAGGCTCAACGTTTTTCTTCACGTTGCCGCAGGGAGAGAAATAATCTTGGTCGG
>JBEKJN010000290.1:0-3608 GCA_050011235.1 Verrucomicrobiota bacterium
TGGAATGGGACAAGGAAAACAGGACTTGGAAATTGAAGGAGGAGAAATGATGTTTTATGCCAGTCGAGATTCAATTTAATGACCGCCTGATACGGTTCCCGGAATTAGAGAAGATTTTCGGCGTCTGCAAGCGGACGGTTCGGCGCAGGGCGGAAAACGGCGAACTGCCCCCGTTGCGGCATATTGGCCGGGCGGTTGGAATGCTGGAAAGCCAGGTCAAAGCGTATTTTCAAAAACTGAGTCAACCCACGGCAAATTAAAAGGAAAAGATATGATTGCTTACATTTATCGGCCCAAACGTCGGCGCACCGGCAAACTGATTTTTGCCCGGTTGTATCGCGCGCGTATTCGTTTCCCCGACGAACACAAAACGAAAGATGTTCCGCTCCATGTTACCGAGAAACGGTCGGCAGAGCAGAAGCTTCAGCAGATACTCAACGAACACAGCCAAGAATCGGTCGGTTTGATCGCGCCGAAGAAAATGCGTGAAGCGGCTGACATCCCGCTGGCAAATCATTTTGAATTTTACACGCGTGAACTCATCACCGCCGGTTGCGTGAAGCGTTACGTTCAAGGCGTGGAGAATTACGTCAGCACGCTGATGAAGGAATGCAAATGGGAGTATTTCAAAGACATCAATACCGAGGCATTTCAAAACTGGCGGCAACACCAGAACAAATCGCCGAAGACTTTGAATGAGTATCTGGTGGCGATGCGGGCCTTTATCAAGTGGGCGCAACGTCTGGGATATATCGCGCAAAATCCGCTCGAAAAAACTGAATTGCTGCGCGTTCAAGGCCGCCAGAAACGGGCACGTCGCGCATACACCCCAGAGGAAATTCAACGGCTGTTGGCGGTCGCTGGCCGTCGAGTGCCGGTGTATCTGGTGGCGGCGCTAACGGGCATTCGTAGAGGCGAAATCAAGCAACTGCGCTGGGCGGATGTTGAACTGGACAGCACGGCTCCGAAAATTACCGTGCCGGCAGCTATTTCCAAAAATCATTACGAGGATGCGTTGCCCCTGCATCCCGACCTCGTGACAGCGTTGAAGCAAATCAAACCAGCGTTTAGCAAACCGGATCAGTTGATTTTCAAAGGAAAGTTCCCTGGCTACAAACAGTTTTACGCCGACCTAAAGGCGGCAGGAATTGATTGGGAAGATCACGGCGACGGACGTTTGGACTTCCATTGTTTCCGGGTCACATATTGCACACAACTGGCACCGGGAACGCCCAGCGAGCGCGTCCGCATGGCACTGATGCGGCACCGTGACCCGAAACAGACCGCCAAGACTTATACTGACGCGCGGATGTTGCCGTTGAAAGAAGCGATTGCGAAACTGAATTTCCACCGCTCGCCGGGTCCGTCAAAAGATGACACACAACTAGACACACAAAATTCGGTCGCAGCGGGTCAAAACGGGTCATTTGCTGTCACTCCCCCACTGACAAGCAAAAGTGAAAATTCCCTTTTAGATATGGGGCTGAAGTCGCTGTTTGTCCCTGCAAGTCACACCGGGGCAAAAGAGGGGAAATGGTCGGAGCGACAGGATTTGAACCTGCGACAGCCAGCTCCCAAAGCTGGTGCTCTACCAAGCTGAGCTACGCTCCGACGCGCGCACATGATTGCATGATCCATCCGGTGCGCAATGAAAATCCAAGTCTTAATCATAATCTTAATCCTGAACTTGCTCACAATCGAAGATGGTTCTTTGAAAGATTGCGATTATGATTACGATCAAGATTAGGAAAGGTGAAAGCTTTCCGGCTGGACGACGCCAACCGCCATGTTACATTTCCCATGTTATGTCAACCGAAGCGCCCGTAGCACAGAAAAAAGTCAATCTCCGCCGGCCCGACATTCTCGAAGCGGTGCAGGCCCAGGTGCTCTCGCACTACCGCAGCGAACTCGTCGAACGTGTCCGCGCCAACGGTTGCGTCCTTTCCGCCGACAGCCTCACCGTCAAGCTCGCGAAAGAATTCGGCTTTTGCTACGGCGTCGAGCGCGCGATTGACCTGGCCTACGCCGCGCGAAAATATTTTCCGCCCGACAAACCCATTTATCTGCTCGGCGAAATCATCCACAACCCGGAGGTCAACGACCAGATCCGCAACATGGGCATCCAGATCATTTCGCCCAAACCGACCGAGGACGAAATGACGCGCCTGCACGCCGGCGACGTGGTGATGATTCCCGCGTTTGGCACCGAGGTCGGCACACGCAAACGCCTCGAGGAAAAGGGTTGCGTGCTCGTGGACACCACGTGCGGCGACGTGATGAGCGTCTGGAAACGCGTCCGCCAATACTCAAAGGAAAGCGTCACCAGCATCATTCACGGCAAGGCGTGGCACGAGGAAACCAAGGCCACCAGTTCGCAGGCACGCGCCTACGGCAGCGGACATTATCTCGTTGTCTTCAACCTCGCGGAGACCGATTACGTCTGCCATTACATCGTTCATGGCGGCGACAAACGGGAATTTTTGGACAAGTTCAAGGGCTCGTATTCGCAGGGGTTCGATCCCGAACTGCATTTGCAGGCCGTCGGCGTGGCGAACCAAACGACCATGCTGCGCGGCGAGACCGAGGAAGTGCAGCGCCGTTTCAAGGGCGCGATGGAGAAAAAATTCGGCACGGCGGAAATTGACAAACACTTCCGCTTCTTCGACACCATTTGCGGCGCGACGCAGGACCGGCAGGACGCGCTCCAAAAACTTCTGCGCGAACCGATGAATTTGCTCCTCGTCATCGGCGGCTACAATTCGTCGAACACTTCGCATCTGGCTGAAATGGGCGAGGGCAAACTGCCGACCTACTTCATCAAGAACGCGGCCAAAATGGAATCGGACAAACTCATCCGCCACTACGACCAGCACGATAAAAAGGAAATCGAAGCCCGCGACTGGCTGCCGTCCGGCAAAATCACCGTCGGCATCACCGCCGGTGCGTCCTGCCCGAATAACTTGATTGAAGACGTGATCCACCGGCTGTTTGAGTTGCGCGGAATTTCCGTGCAAAAATTGCTGGCAAACTGATTTCGATTCCGAATTTGGCATTCTGCATTCCGCAATTGACCCATGCCGCGCACCCGCCAGGAACTGGAACAAATCGAGCGGCAAATTCTCGCGCTCTATGCCCAGTTCAGCGGCGACACGCGCGGCCGCGAGCATCCCGAACCGCCGCCCACCTGGCGCACGCATTACCAGCGAGACCGCGACCGCATCATCCACTCGCGCGCCTTCCGCCGGCTCGAATACAAAACGCAGGTTTTTCTCAACGGCACCGGCGACCATCTCCGCACGCGCCTGACGCACACCATCGAAGTCGCCGCCATCTCACGCAACATCGCCAGCGCCCTGCGGCTAAACACCGACCTTGCCGAAGCCATCGCGCTCGCGCATGACCTCGGCCACTCGCCGTTCGGACACAAGGGCGAAACCGCGCTCGCGCGCCTTATGAAACATCACGGCGGCTTCGAACACAACCGCCACAGCCTCCGCATTGTCGAGGAACTTGAACAAAAATATCCCGGTTTCCCCGGCCTGAACCTGACCTGGGAGGTCCGTGAAGGACTGGTCAAGCATTACACCGCCTACGACCACCCCGAACGG
>JBEKJN010000291.1:0-3591 GCA_050011235.1 Verrucomicrobiota bacterium
GCAACGCCAGCGACGCCTCGGCGGCTTCAAATTCATAGCCCTGCCCCTCCAGTTCCTTGACGCGCGCCGTGATCGCCTTCACTTCCGGCATCTCAGGTTTGAGCTTGAAACCGAGTTCGGCCGCCTTCATCAAAATGTTCGTGCGGCCCGACATGTCGCTGATGAGCACGCGGCGGAAATTTCCGACGGCGGCCGGGTCAATGTGTTCGTAGCTGCGCGCCACGCGGTCAATCGCGTGCACGTGCATCCCACCCTTGTGCGCAAACGCCGTCTGCCCCACCCATGGCTGGCGCGGATCGTGCCGGACGTTGGCCATTTCATCCACGAATTCGGAAAGCTCCTTCAGTTTCGCCAGCGACTTCGCGGGCACGCCAATTTTTTTCAATTTGAAATGCACCAGCGGGATGACGCTGGTCAGATTGCAATTGCCCGTGCGTTCGCCGTAGCCGTTGATGGTGCCCTGCACCTGCGTGGCGCCGGCTTCGATGCCGGCTAGGGCATTGGCCACACCCACACCGCAATCGTTGTGCGTGTGGATGCCGATGCGGGCCGTGAGTCTGCCCTTCGCAACCGCGGTGATGCGCGCGATTTCCTCCGGCAGACAGCCACCGTTCGTGTCGCACAACGCGATGCACTCCGCGCCCGCCTTCTCCGCGGCCTGCCACGTGGCCAGCGCGTATTCCGGCTCGTCCTTGAAACCGTCGAAGCTGTGCTCGGCGTCGTAGATGACCGTTTTGCCGTGGTCCTTCAAAAAGCGGATGGTGTCGCCGATCATCGCCAGGTTTTCATCCGGCTTGGCGCGCAAAACCTCGATGACGTGCAACAGCCACGTCTTGCCGACGATGGTGACGACCGGCGTTTTCGCGTCGAGGATCTGCCGCATCAACTCGTCCTGCTCGACGGCAACACCTTTGCGGCGCGTCATGCTGAACGCCGCGATTTTTGCGTTCTTCCATTTGCGCCGGCTGGCTTGGGCAAAAAATTCCAGGTCCTTCGGATTGGAACCGGGCCAGCCGCCTTCGATGTAATGAACCCCGAACGCGTCGAGTCTCTCGGCGATGCGGAGCTTGTCCGCGACCGAGAAATTGATGCCTTCGCCCTGCGAACCGTCGCGCAGGGTCGTATCATAGATTTCGACCTGGGGTTTCATAAAATGCCCGTGAAAAACGGCGGACAATATCCCTGAAATTGGCGGGACTGGCAAATCCCAAAACAGGTAATCAACAGGAAGGTATTCTCCGTAGGCGGCGTTGTCCGGAGCCGATGCTGAATTCAGGCAGGAACATTCTCCGAACGTGCGGCAGAACCCGGACAGCGCCCGCGAAGCGCTTGACATAATCTTACATTGTTTAAACTATTAGTTTTCAAGCATTTGCTAATATTTGCGTGACAAGGGGTTTGGCGGCGGGCAAAATGTTTGCCAACATTTCAGGCATTATGAGCACGCAAACCCACTTCGCGCTGACCCAGGCTGACATTCCCAAGCAATGGTACAATCTGCTGGCGGACTTTCCAGAACCGCTGCCGCCGCCGCTGCATCCGGGCACCAAACAGCCCGTGCCGCCGGAAGCGTTACTGGCAATTTTCCCGGAAAATCTTGTGAAACAGGAGATGAGCCCGGAGCGATGGGTCGAGATTCCGGAAGCGGTGCGCGACATCTACGCGCTCTGGCGGCCGACGCCCCTGCTGCGCGCGGTGCGCTTCGAGAAGGCGCTCCAGACGCCGGCGCACATTTATTACAAATACGAAGGTGCCAGCCCCGCCGGCAGTCACAAGCCCAACACCGCCGTTGCGCAGGCTTACTACAACAAGGTCGCCGGCACCAAACGGCTCGCCACCGAAACAGGCGCGGGCCAATGGGGTTCGTCGCTGGCGCTGGCGTGCAAACTCTTCGGCTTGGAGTGCAATGTCTATATGGTCAAGGTCAGCTATGAGCAAAAGCCCTATCGCCGGATGCTCATGCATACCTGGGGCGCCACAGTGCATCCCAGCCCCAGTGACCAGACCGAATACGGGCGCAAGGTGCGGGCGCAGGACCCGAAGTGTCCGGGCAGCCTTGGCATCGCCATCAGCGAAGCCATTGAAGACACCATGACGCATCCGAACACGAAATACTCGTTGGGCAGTGTGCTGAATCACGTGTGCCTCCATCAAACCGTCATTGGCCAGGAATCCATCAAGCAGATGGAAATGGCCGGCGAAGAGCCGGACTCGATTTTCGCCTGCTGTGGTGGCGGCAGCAATTTCGCCGGCATCGCGTTTCCATTCATCCACAAAAAAATCACGGAGAAAAAGAAGTATCGGATCGTTGCCGTCGAACCTTCCGCCTGCCCTTCGATGACCAAGGGCGAACTGCGCTACGATTTCGGCGACACGGCCATGACCACGCCGCTGTTGATGATGTACACGCTGGGACATGATTTCATGCCGCCGCCGATCCACGCGGGCGGACTGCGTTATCACGGCATGTCGCCCATGGTCAGCCACGCCCTCAAGCTCGGACTTATCGAGGCGGAGGCTTATCATCAGACGAAAGTCTTCGAGGCCGGGACACTCTTTGCACGCACCGAAGGCATCGTGCCAGCGCCGGAATCCGCGCACGCGATTGCTGCGGTCATCGAAGAAGCGAAGAAAGCCCGCGAAGCCGGAAAGAAGCGTGTCATTCTTTTCAACCTTTCCGGCCACGGCCTGCTCGATTTGAACGCCTATGAAACTTACCTGACCGGCAAGCTTCAAGATGCCTGACTTCCATTCCCAAACCAGAAATTACACCCATGAAAATTCGATTCGTCCGTTTCGTTCTGGCGGTCGGCCTTGCCGCGCTGCCAGGTTTACTCCAAGCCCAACCCTCGGCCCAATATGTGCCGGGCTCTGAAGGCATCAAGGGAGCCTCGCTGCCGCCGCCGGGAGTCTATGCCCGCGACTACAATTACTTTTACTGGGCCGACCAAGTGAACAACTCGTCCGGCCACAGCGCCGGTCCGCCCAACTTCGACGCCTTCACCTACGCCAACATCCCCCGTGTGATCTGGATCACCGACACGAAGTTCCTCGGCGGATTCGTCGGCGTTGACGCCCTGCTTCCGCTGGTTGATCAACACGTGAAGGCCGGGGCATTTGACAGCACCACCTTCGGCATTGACGACTTTTTCGGCGAGGGCACGCTTTCGTGGCATCTCAAGCAGTTTGACTTTGCGGTCGGCAGCGGCGTTTGGGCACCCACAGGCGATTCCGCCCCCCAGCCCACCACGCGCATTGGCGCGGGTTACTGGACCTTCATGCAAACCGCCGGGGCCACCTGGTATATTGATGAGGAAAAAACCTGGGCCGTGTCGGCGTTGAACCGGTATGAATTCAACACCGAACAGCGCGACACGCACGTCACTCCCGGAGAGGCTTACACGCTGGAATGGGGCGTGAGCAAGACCTTGGCGAAAGTCGTTGATTTGGGCGCGGTCGGCTATTACCAGCAGCAGGTGACCGCCAACAGCGGCGCACCGGCCAGCAGCCGCAACCGCGTGGCCGCCGTCGGCCCGGAAGTCAACGTGGCTTTTCCGAAGCAGATGTTCTTCGTCTCGCTCCGCTACAATT
>JBEKJN010000292.1:0-3566 GCA_050011235.1 Verrucomicrobiota bacterium
CGTCCCCGTTCGAGCCGGAAATGGCCTTCAAGTTCGGCGGTGGCGGAACGATCCAGTTCCGGATCCTGCGGGTCAGTGTCCGCTGTGCCAAGATAAAGGGTCAGCGGCGCGCCCAAATAGCGCTGCAATTCAGCGTCATCGCTTAATTCCGGCGGCAGTCCGCCAAAGCCGTAACCGAATTTCCAATCGCGGCGCGGGAACAGGTCGGAGCCTGGGTTCGCGACCACAATCCTTCGCGCTTCCAGCGGACTGAAGACCGCAAGCCGCATCAGAAATTGCGCGCCTGCCGAGTGACCGATGAAATAGTAGGGCAGTTTGGGGTTGCCTTCGCGGTGGCGCACGTCATTGATGATTCCGGGCAGAAGGTTGTAGGTCCAGTTGGTTTGCGCCTGCAACACACCGTGTTTAAACACCCCGCCGCGCTGGTACGCAGAACTGGGGAAGCGGTTGGTGTCGAACAGCGGCGCGGCGAGGATCAGGTTGTACCGGTCCGCGATCGCGATGCAATCATCCCGGTAACCCCGCGCGTTGCGCAATACCCCGTGAAACACGAACAACACCGGACCGTCCTGGTAAGCCTTCGGTTTATAAGTGTAAACCGTGATCGCGTTGGTTCCGGTGCCGACTTTGATTTGCGATGAGCCGAATGGAATAGGGGCGGCGTGCAGGTTGCAGCCCAACTGCAATACCGCAAGGGCGAGGACTGCCTGTAATAAGTTCGATGGGGAAAATAATTTCATAAAGCAAGCTTTGTTCAGGTGGAGCAACTGCGGCTGATCTTTCAGGTGCCTTCAAAAGTATCCATTTCCGGCAATTGCGGCAAGTTGCGCGTGAATCTTTCCATGATCGGTGCATTGGCTGCGGCTTACCACAGCGGCGCACAACGCGCCCGTGTCGTCATGGAATCCTGGGGTGAATCCAATCTTTATTGCCCGAATTGCTCGTCGCCCAAACTGACCTGGCTGGAGCCGGGGCATCCGGCCAGCGATTATTCCTCCGATATACGGCATTGGAGCAGGCTGCCCCAACTTCCGCCTTCATCTGATTTCGGCGCGACAAGGCGGGTTTTGCTTTCAACTCTCATTATCAAAAAAATCCCGCACGCCTTTCGACGTGCGGGACAGCGTTTTATGCGTCAGTTCAAGCCCAAGCCTTGCCGAGTTTGCCCAGCCCCGCTTTCTTCAGGTCGGCCGGGGTCATGGCAATCCGGAATTCAATATCCGCTTGAAAGGTCAAAAACCACGGTTCGCAGAACGCCGGAAGCTGTGACGCGTCCTTCATATTGACAATGAGGGTCGCGCCGCGCTGACCGTGGTGCCCGGTGAAATAGACCGCCTCCGGTTTGGTGGCTGCCAGAATGCGATTTATTTTTGAACCCACCGTGCCGTCTTTCACCGCAGTGTTGAACGGTTCATGGGGAATGGTGACGTCGAGTATGACTTTCATGGTGATTAGTTGGTTGGATGAGACGTTAAGAGATGATGTTGTTGGCAGTCACTCATAAGACGCGCGGCCGGGAATGTCAACGGATTTGCCCTGCCGCGGTTTGGTTTAATTAAATATCAACCGGTTGTTCAGGCGCATTTGCTGATACATTTTCTTCTGTTCGGCCTTCGGCCGGCCAACTTACCTGGCTGGAGCCGGGGCATCCGGCCAGTGATTATTCATGTCCAGCCTGTGGTTTCTGGTATCAACTCAAACTGGGTAGCGCACGCGCCTCGCGTGCCATTTGACGCGCCCCCGCGTCGAACATCTTTCCCCGAACATTCGCGACGAGGCGTCGCGAACAACACGCGAGGCGCGTGTGCTCCCCATTTCACCCGCGAGCTGGAACGATTGCACCCCGACAACCGGCATGTCCGCGACAAAATCCGCCAGCAATTGCAGGTCTTGCGTGACCTCGGTTTGCTGTTGCACATCGAGCGTGGCGTGTGGCGTCTGCCGTGATTGGGAGTGCATGATTTTCAGATGAAAGCGGACGGGGGAAAATTGTAACAAATCGCCTTGCTGTGGCGTCAGGATTGCTGGAGCTGTGCTCATGCTGCGCGCAAAGATTGTCATCAGCGTCATCTGGCTGTTGTTCCTGGCGGGACTTTTTTGTCCACCGCAAGCAACAGCACAGGCCGTCGTGTCGGTTTCCTTTGCGACGACCAATGCCACGCCGCTCAATCCGGGGTTTGCCGGTTTCTGCACCGAAATGCTGGCGAGCGCGGTGGAGTATTACGACACCAATTTCCAGCAGATCACCGCGACGCTTTCACCGGGCTGGCTGCGCTATCCAGGCGGCGCGCTGGAGGACGCCTTTGCGTGGACGAACGGGGTGACGATGACGAATGTGATTTCCGAATTTCCACCGGGCGAAACCAATCTCCTGAACGACACGGTGAAACTCCTGCCCGGCAAGGGCGGGGCGCTTTTCAGCGACTTCGCGGCAATGTGCGCCAACGTGGGCGGCGCGAAGATCGTCGTTTGCATCAACGGCTACACGGACACGACGAATTCCGCCGGCGCTTTTGCCGGGTATGCCCTGACCAATCACATTCAAGTGGCCGCGTGGGAATTGTGCAACGAGCCTTACGTCTTCAGCGGCACCGCTCGCAAGGACTTTTTTCTGGACGCGACGAATTATGTCGCCAAAATGAAACCCTACCGGGACGCCATCAAGGCCGCCGATTCCAACGCAGTGGTGGCGATTTATTTCAACGACGCCGGTAATTCGGAACCCAACACCTGGGACGTTGATTTGTCCAATTACACCGATAAATACTGGGACGCCGTGGTGTATCATCATTATCCCGCGCTGCCCACGAACGGCGTGCCGTTCTCTGATTTGATGGCGCTGGACAACTGGGAACTGGCCAGCAACACCACCAGCCGCATGCTCGATTACCTGATACCTGATAACAACAGCAACGTGACTTTTCTCATCACGGAATACGCGCCCACCCGGGGCAACGGCATGGGCGGCCAGTATCCGCCCTGCACCACGCTTTATGGCGGCATCTATGCCACGGAATATGCCCTGCGGATGTCCACCCTTCCGCAAATGAGTTTCGTCGGACCGTATCAATTGCTCAATCCCAATGGCATTGACCAGACCAACAACAATTATCAAGCCGTCACGACCGCTTACAATGAAGGGCGGTCAACCAACACCGCCGGTTTGAAGTTCGGCTTTTATCTGGGCGCGCAGGTGGCGGGCGAAGCGGTGGCGGATTGGGCGTTGACGCGGTCCACGGCGGTCTATGCCACGACCGTTGGCGCGAACGGCCCGACCGTGCCCGTAGACACCAATGGCACTGCGACGATTCCGGCGATTTATGCACAGGCTTATCAGGGCGGCAATGGCAAACGCTACGTCGTGCTCACGAACAAAGGTGCCACCAAAGCGGCGGTGCAAATCATCCAGGACGGCGTGGCGGTGACGAATCAATTTCTGGAAACCTTTGTTACTGGCAGCGATCCCAGTGCAACCAACGCGCCGCCACCCAACAGCGCCATCCAAATCCAATCGCAGTTGACCAACAATCCGGTCACGATTCCGGAGTATTCGGTGGTGCGGCTGG
>JBEKJN010000293.1:0-3530 GCA_050011235.1 Verrucomicrobiota bacterium
ATGGAAACGTAAAGCCAGTATTGTTGTTTGACGGCATCGCTCCGGCCTTTGTCGTAGCCGGTCTGATAAGACTGGTCGTTCAACTTGCTGTTGGCGGCGTGGAGTCCTTCGCCGAGCAAAGCACCGCCCGCCGCGCCGCCGACAATGGCGACTGGATTATTTTTTGTCAGCGCGCCGCCGAGGGCCGCGCCGCCCGCGCCCAAGCCGACATCAGTGGCAGTCCGGGTCACGGCGGCGCAGCCCGTGAACAAACAGGCGGCGCAAGCCAGGGGAATGATGAGCAATGATTTTTTCATAAGGTTGATGGTTTTAGTTTCCGCAGAGACCGTGGCATTCCTGGTAAAAGCCCGTGAACGTCTGGTCTCGAAACGATTCGTGTTTCTCAAGAAACGCCTCGGCCAATGGCACGCACGAGCGATGCACATAGAGTTTGTGTTCAAGGTTGCGATTGACGACATTGCCGGGCGTCCGCAACGCCACGTCAATTTCCACGGCGCGCTGAAAACCAGCGGGGTCGTTGTCGCGCAGCCAGCGCCATTCATCATTGGAGTGATACGGACAGAACACGCACGCCGAGCGTGGCACTTCATGGGGAACGCCAAAGGCTTTCAGCCGTTGCTGGCACATGGCGCGGGTGATCTGACGTTCAATCAGTGGAAACACCGGAGTTGCCCAGGGAATTTCCGCGAAGCGCAGCCGCACACGCGCCGCGCGTCCGGCTTCATCGAAGCTGATGCCGAGGTATTGATGGACATGAATTTCATCACGCGGAAACCACTGGCGCGGTTTCAGGCCGACAATTTCGTGGCGGATGGTCTGCTCAATGACATCCAGCTTGTATTCCTTGGTGCATTGGCGGCGGATCATCCCCTTGGGCGAACCCGGCTCGTCCGTGGTGTAGGCGGGAATGCTGGCGAAACGCTGGCCGGTGGAATTGCGTCCGTGCTTCAAATCTTCCCCAAGCCTGCCGATGGAACGCACCAGGATGCGCGGGCCGTTCAAGGATTGCAGCCATTCCAAATGCCGATAAACGGGTGTGGGCTCCTCGCCGGTATCGGCGAAAATGGCGCAGTCAATCTGTGGCTGGAGAACACCCCGCATGAACATCAAGTAAAGCGTCGTGGACTGGACGCCCGCACCAAGATTGAGGATGTGCAATTCTTTCATGCTCCCTCCTTTTCATCTTTGGGATTGGCGTGGGCGATGATGCCCTCGACGATGTTGGTGCTCTGGCGAAGTTCGCGGGCGCGTTTGTCGAAATGCTCGCCGCTGGACGAACTGCAATAGAGCATTTCGCGTGACGAAATGTTGTGAGCCGTGCCGCAGAGATTTCTGCCGGAGTCGGTGTGGAAATAGGTGAACGGCGAATACTTCTGTCCCGATTGATGGTCGGGCAGCGGATAATTCATAATCGCGTGCTTGGTGACTTCGGGCAACGCGATGTCCTGCGCCATGTCCTCCAAATCCGCCCGGTCGTTCTGGCGCATGATGAAAAACTGACGCGAGTTGCCGAATACGGCGGAGCGGATGCGCGACTGCTTGAACCGCGCATACTGCTGGACGATGGAAATGTTCCAGCAATTGAATTTGCGAAGCTGCGCGTAGGATTCTTGGACAATTTCCTGCCCGCCCGGAATGTCCAAGAAGCGGGCGACTTCCTCATACACGTTGCGTTTTCGTAACGCACGCGGGAGCGTGATGATATGCTTGCGCGCATGGTTTGTGATGAGGAAGCCCGCCGCCGCCTTCAACTCCTTGGCGGATTCGGGAATGTAGCCCAACTCGAAGTGGGCGATTTTACCTGTGAGTGAAAGATTGCTCGTGCCGTCGAACAGACAGCCGTAATTGCCGTCCCGACACCACGGCAGAATCAGAGTGGCGATTTCGATGATTTGGTCGCGTTCCGAGCCAACCGGGTCGAGCATCATCAATTCCTGAAGCATCCGATGCGTCGGAAATTCCTCTGGCGTGAAATAGGCGAAGGCGAGGTTGCGGACTTCCCTGCTGGTCTTTGGTTCTTTTAGAAACCGGAGCACGTCGCCCTCGTTAAACGCGGCGAGATACTCTGTTGCCTCATTGAGGTGGCTGGCCTTCCAGTCTCGGAAGTCCGCAAAAGTTTCAAGGGTGGTCGCGCCCGGCGGCATCCGCTCAAGCCGGAATTTCTGCAACGCCATTGCATGACGCGCGATGCCGAGCAACTGGTCGTGCCGTTTCTTCTGCCAGTCTTGGAACGAATCCTCGTAAAGCAGGTTCAGGTATTTGGCGATCTGCGCCTGCCGCAGCATTTGTTTGTCCTCCTGACTCGACGTGCCAATCATGCGTGCGACAAGCGCAGTCGCGGCGGAAAGATGGTCGGGCGTCAGCGGCAAACCTTTGGTATCGAGATAATTGATGGTCAGGTCGCCGTCGGGATGAATGATGATGGGGCGTGCCCCCTCCTCCACCGTCTGCGTGTAGATACCGTAACTCAAACCCTCCTCGATGATGACGGTGTAAGCGAAATAGCCTTCGGTCTGCGAAAGCAGGTCACAAACGGTCACGGATTTGCCCGCGCCGCTCATACCGAGCAACACGGCGTGCTGCGGCGACTGATTATCTTTCGAGCCGGAGAACGTCTTGACGCCCACCAGATTGTTATTGGGACCATCGTAGATGGCCTCGGCGGTCTTCAGGTGGCCGGTGAACGTGCTGGTGACGGGCAGCATGTCGGCCAGGTATCGGTGTTCGGAGTAAAGTTTGCGATGTTCGTAACGTCCCCATGTCCAGCCCGGCCACGTCTGGAAAAATAAATTCTTGGAAGTGCTCGGCAGATTGGATTCAAAATACTGCGCTGAATTCATCGAATTGATGGCATTCTTGATGGCGCTGGCCTTCGCATTAAGTCCGTCTTTCGATTTGTCCCAAACGCGAATGACAAAGAGCGCATTGAACGGAATGGTTTGGCCCTGCATGAGCGCCGCGATTTTCCGTTGTTTCTTTGACATGACGGTGAGCAGCGAAATTTTCTTTTCGCTGGCGTAGTCGCCGGCAATGCGGTCGTGCTCTTTTTCCTCTTTGTTGATTTCCTGGGTGATGGGCAGCGGGTCAATGTTGACGGTGATGGTGAAGTCGAGCAGCCGCAGGTTGGTGAGCCGTTGAATGATGCCGGGATACGTCGTGCGCGGCCAGCGGGTCAGCGCGATGACGGAATGATAATGGCCGTCCAGATAAAAACCAAAATCGCTCTGGCCGTTCCCTTCGCTGTGCCAGCAATTTTCCTGAATCGAAAGTTCCGGCGAAAAATCCTGGGCTGCGTCAAAGTCAAAGCGGTCGGCCAGCGACGGATTCAAAAACTGGTTGTAATGCTTGAAATGGTCAACGTCAGTCATCGGCAACACGCGCGTGCCGGTGCTGGCGAAAATATCCATTAGCAGTTGGTGGGCGTGTTCAAACTCGCCCCGCAACTGGTCGAGTATGGTCAGGTAATACTCACGCTGCGCGGCATCGCCCGAAAGCAGCTTGGGCGTGTTTTCCAAGGGCCGCGAAATGTA
>JBEKJN010000294.1:0-6321 GCA_050011235.1 Verrucomicrobiota bacterium
CCCGTGTTTTGCCAATTGTCTGCATCGGAAAATTTGACCCGCGTCCCGGGACAATAAAACGTGGCTGGCTGGCAGCCGCTATCTATAAACTGCTGACCATACTTCCAAGGAAAATCCCAACACCAACTGCCCGGCGCATTATTGCCGATGACGGGCAACATGTCCTTATTTTCGCCCGCGTAAACAAATTCCGCCACCCCGATTTGATGCAGGTTGTTCACGCATTGAATTCGGTACGCCCGGTCCTTTGCCGCCGCCAGCGCCGGGATCAGCAGCGCTGCCAGAACGGCAATGATGGCAATCACCACCAAAAGCTCGATCAAGGTGAAAGCTCCCGGCGCTGCCACCTCTTGGCGGCGTTGCCGGCAATCCGTTGGGTCAGTGACGCAGGTGTTCATGTTGTCAGACTGAAGCCGCCCCTGGCATCAAGTCAAATGCGGCTCCACTTACAGGTGTCATGATATGAACTTAAAGGCTCCGGGGAAATTGCACAACGCCACTTTGCGTAAAAAAACAGCCATTTTGCGCACCAGAAAAATCCTCCCAACGGGCATTCATTCACAAGGTTTCAGCGCGCCCTGTTTCACCTCCCATCGCTGCAAATCTTTACCAAGTTCGCTCGGCCAGTTTTCCTCGGTGGCGGTCATGAACACCTGGCTGCTCGTCTTGCGCACGTGCTCCAGCAACGGCAGGAAACCGCTGCGACGTTTCACGTCCAGTTCGCCCATCACGTCGTCAATCAACAGAATCGGCGGCGAGCCGTGAATGCCGGTGAGATACTCGGCCTGTGCCATTTTCAGCGCCATGGCCAGCGTGCGCTTCTGCCCTTCGCTGCCGAATTGCGCGGCGGATTTCTCGTTCAGCAACAACTGCAAATCGTCGCGGTGCGGCCCGACGAGCGTGGAACGATACGTCTGCTCCCGTCCACGGGATTGCGCCAGTTCCACGGCAAAATCCTTCTTCACGCTCGGCTGATATTCAATGCGCAATTCCTCGGCGTCGTTCGAGATGCGACGATATGCCAGCCGCACCAGTGGAGAAAATTTCGGCGCAAGTTCGCGGCGGGCGCGGATGATTCCGTCGCCCAGCTTCACCAATTCCTGCGAAAAACTGTCGAGCGCAGCCTCGTCAATCGCGCGTTGTTTGAGCAGCGCATTGCGGGCGCGGACGGCGCGCATGTAACGCTGAAGCAGCGGCAGATAGCCGGGCTGTGTCTGTGCCAGCAGCAGGTCGAGAAACCGCCGCCGCGCGCGCGCCGTGCCTTTGACCAGATGCAAATCCTCCGTGCAAAAGACCACCGTCCGCAACACGCCGAGGTAATCCGTGAGTTTTTTCACCGGCTGGCCGTCCAGCGCGAGTTTGCGTTCGCGCGCCGACCAGAACATTTTGATTTCGTGCTCGCCCTGGCCAACGACGTTGCCGCCGGCGAAGTAACCGCGCTGCCCGTGCCGGATCATCTGCGCGCCGCCGACGCCGCGGAACGAGCGCAGCGTGGCCATGAGATAAATTGCTTCGAGGATGTTCGTCTTCCCCTGCGCATTGTCGCCGAGCAGCAGGTGGAAGCCGGGCGCGAAATCCACGTCCAACCGCGCGTAATTGCGGAAGTCTCGGAGTCGCAAATGGGCCAGATGCACGAGGACAAAATAGGAGCGTGGACAGCCTGTCAGCGAGTTTTTTCAACGTACTCGAACTGCAAACTTTGATTTGTTCGGCCGAAAATGTTTTCATCTATGCATGGTGCCGTGCGTCATTTTTGAGGACGAACATCTGCTGGTGGTCCACAAGCCGGCCGGCTGGAACATGCACGCGCCCGCCCCGCACGCGGGCGAGGGCATCTACGACTGGCTGCGCCACCGCGAGCCGCGCTGGTCTTCGCTGGCGATTTTGCATCGGCTGGACAAGGAAACGAGCGGCGTGCTGGTTTTTGGCAAAACCCCCGCCGCCAACCGTTCGCTCACGGAACAATTCACACAACGGCTCGTCCGCAAAAAATATTTACTGTTCACCGATCGACCCGGGCCGAAACGTGAGTTCATCGTTAAAACCGCACTCGTCCGGGTGGGCGAAAAATATGTGAGCCGACCGCCGCACGCGGGCGCAGAAATCGCGGAAACGCATTTTACGCCAGCGACGGTCACAGACCGCCGCTACAAAGTGATTGAGGCGGAGCCGCTCACGGGAAAGACGCACCAGATTCGCGTTCATGCGGCGGAGAGAGGATTTCCGATTCTCGGCGACGCACTTTACGGGGGCACGCCGGCGGCGCGCCTGTTTCTGCACGCGGCGGAAATTTCCTTCATACATCCGGCCACCAGCAAGCCGGTGACGTTTTGCGCGCCGCCAAACTTCGACGCCGACGCGCGGCTTGCGTTGCGCGCAGCGATGATTGAACCGGAAACGACGAACGCCTACCGCGTGATTCACGGCGCCAGCGACGGCTGGCCTGGGTGGTACGTCGAGCGGCTGGGTGATTTTCTGCTCTCGCAATCCGAACAGCCGTTGCGCGCAGATCAGCGCGAAGAGCTGGCGCGACTGGCGAAAACGCTTTCCGCGCGCGGTGCATATCACAAAATCCTGTCGCGGCAGGTTCGGCGCGCAACGGTCGCCGATTTGTCGCCGCAACTTGTCCTGGGGGAAGCTGCGCCGGAGTGGTTCGAGATTTTGGAAAATGGGGTCCGCTTCGAGATGAGTTTCAACGAGGGGTATTCCATCGGTTTGTTTTTGGACCAGCGTGACAACCGCCGCCGCTTTTTAAGCGGTCACATTGCGGCCGACTTTCCTTTATACAATCCCCGGACACCAGACGCCAAACCCGAAGTCCTGAATGTGTTTGCCTACACCTGTGGCTTTTCCGTCGGCGCGGCGCGGGCGGGCGCCCGGACGACGAGCCTCGCGGCGGCTGGAGAAAAAGGGCCGCGTGTTCGACGCGGTGATGCTCGACCCGCCAACGTTTTCGCAGTCGAAGGAACACGGCGTGTTCCGCGCGGAAAAGGACTTTGAAAAACTCGTGGCCGCCGCGCTACCGCTGGTGAAACCGGGCGGAATTCTGTTCGCCGCGAATAACGCCGCGGACTGGCCACCGGAAGAATTTCTCGCTGACGTCGAAACCGCCGTCCGCCAATCGCGGCGGAAGATTTTGCAGCGCCATTATTTCCCGCAGCCGCCGGATTTTCCCGTCAGCCGTGGCGAACCGGCGTATTTGAAAACGCTGTGGCTGCGAATCAGTTAAAACGCAGCCGCCATTCCCATTGAGCCGTTGCATCCGGTTGCTTACCCTCGAAAAAACGTGAAGCCACCGTCCAGCCAATCCTCCGCCGGGAAGCTCCCGCGCCTGCGGCTCCGCATCACGGCGGCGGCGGAAAGCCACATTCGTTCCGGTCATCCGTGGGTTTTTGCCGACAGTGTGCGAGAGCAAAATCGCGACGGTGTGCCCGGTGAACTCGCCGTCATCTACGATCGCAACGACAAATTTCTTGCCGCTGGTTTTTTTGATCCCGATTCGCCCATCCGCGTGCGTGTGTTGCACGTTGGCAAACCACAGACGCTCAACGCCGCATGGTGGACGGGGCGGCTTGATGCCACCGTGCGCCGCCGCGACGGGCTTTTTGACGCCCGTACCACCGGGTATCGGCTCATCAACGGCGAAAGCGACGGCTGGCCCGGTTTGGTACTCGACCGTTACGACACAACCTTCGTCCTCAAACTTTACACCGCAGCGTGGCTGCCGAGGCTCGACGACATCGTCGCGCTCATCCGCGAACGGTTGCAGCCGGAACGAATCGTCCTGCGCTTGAGCCGGAACATTCAACGCACTGCGGAACGTTTTGACCGGGGCAGGCACGACGGGGAAATTCTGTGTGGGCCGGCGTTGACGAAAGCTGTCGTATTTTTGGAAAACGGAATCAGTTTTGAAGCCGACGTGCTGCGCGGGCAAAAGACGGGATTTTTTTTCGACCAACGCGAAAACCGCCGCGAAGCCGGCGAACTCGCGCGCGGACGTGCGGTGTTGAACGCATTCAGTTTTTCCGGTGGCTTCTCGCTTTACGCGGCCCACGGCGGCGCGAAGTCCGTGACCGATCTCGATATCAGCCCACACGCGTTGGCGGCGGCACAGCGGAATTTCCAACTAAATTCCGCCGATCCCGCCGTTGCAAGTTGCCGCCATGAATGCGTGCGGGCTGATGCCTTCGACTGGCTGGCGGACGGCGACGCGCGCAAATTCGGGTTGGTTGTGCTGGATCCGCCGTCGCTTGCCAAACGCGAGGCCGAACGCGCCGGGGCGGTTCGCGCTTGTATGCGGCTTGCAGAAAATGGCATCCGCAAACTCGCGCGTGACGGACTGCTGTTGGCGTGTTCCTGTTCCGCGCACGTGAGCGCGGAGGAATTTTTTGGTGCCGTGCGGCAGGCGGCTGTGAATTCCGGGCGGCGCTTTGTGGAACTGAAAACCACCCGTCATGCGCCGGATCATCCGGCAACCTTCAAGGAAGCAGACTATTTGAAGGGAATTTTCCTGAAGTTCAGTTGAGCAAAACTGCCGCAGCACCGCAGCCGCAAATGAGCCGGATGCACGGGGATAAAATGAATCGGAAAAAATCGGCGGCGGTTTTTTTCGGCAAAACAATAATTATCAAACGCGATAAATGGCGTGACTGCCAATGTCCACGGTGAAAACCACATCACCTTCGACGTAAAAAGCCGCGCGCAAATCGCCTTCAATCTCCGCCGCGTAAACAGTCTTGCCGTAGTAAGCCGACAAGCTGTTGATCTTGTGCGTGCGCAATCGCGGATTAAATGGATTTGCTTTGAAAAGCTTGAAGGCGGCCTTTGCCAAAATCTGCTGCCGCTCCGGCAATTTGGTGAAACTTTTCCAGAACGCGCGCGACGCCTGAAACCGGTATTTCATTCCTTCGGGAACGGCTTGGAAAGCGCGTCGTCCAGATCAGCCACGCGGCCGGCGGCGATGTCCGCCATGCCTTCGCGGAACGATTCGGGAATCCATTTCGGCGCGTGCGCGTGCAGCTGTTCGATTACTTTCGCGCGTTCCTGCTCCGGCAGGGCTTCGATTTGCTCGACCAATTCAGTGGCGCTCATGCTTTGAAACTAACACAAACGACTTTGGACGCAAGCATGTGAAATTCCCGCAGCCGCAGATGAGCCAGATGCACGCCGGGAAAACAGGAGCGCGGACAGCCTGTCCGCTATTTTTTAATCGCGTTGTGTAATTTACTGGGCAACAATTATTAATCTCGAGTTTAGCAGCCTGTAGAAATAAAATGAAAAATCCATATGAAAAGCTGATTGCATATCAAAGAGGACTTTTTGCACGCTTGGAGGAATTTTTTCGTCGGGCTACAGGGCAAACGGTTAGTGAGTTTGCAACGATTGACAATTTTCGCATCGTTATTCGGAAGCAAGCGCACATTATCGCTCCACGCGGAGAAGATGCTTATCGCTGGGCGCATGAAGAATTCAGCAAATTCTACAGGGAGCAAGGACCTGAAATATTTCGTTTGGCTCAAGGATTGTGTGGGTTCAAGCTCGTCCTCGGAGGCGGTAGCCGCTTTCTGGAAAGTCAGCTAAATGCAGTATCTAGTTCTTTGTTATACGCTGATACCATCATCGTGCCCGATCCGGTATTGCCTTGGCTGGAGAGCGAAAGGCAGGAGGAACGCTTCCGGCATGTATTGTTTTTACAGGCCGTTTTTGGCGTACTGCATCTAAAACCGCTAGTGGATGCAGACCTCCCTTATCCGGCCGTAGTAGTAGTTCCAACTTGGGAAAAAACTCTTCAAGGAAAAGATTTACAGACACAAAACGCAGTATGGCAACTCGAAGCTGATGTTCTTGCGCATTTTGTTGATCCGGGTATTAAATCCATTCAGGATGCCCTTGAAATGGCAAAACAGAGGCCAGATGCCCTTGTCAAGGCGGTAGAAAGACACAGTTTATTTATTGCACCCGGAGGTTCAGTCGGTGAAACGTTGTCCGCATCATTTCGACGATATGAAAAAGAAATGCAAACATGGCGTACTAAGGACTGGCTCAAGCAATATCAAAAGTTGCCTACCGGAATTAAATTGATGAACATCATTTTGGAAAGGATTGAGCCACAATATTTCCTTCTAGAGAATGCTGAAGAGTTTCATTCCCATCCCTTGCTTGCGCTTGAACAGCAAGCTCATTATTACAAATTGGTCTCACAAACAAACAGTGCACGTTTAGCGCGACTGGGATTCTTAAATGGAAAGACGCAAAATCTCATAGATGGTTTTGGCTCTCAACGTCTTAAGTGGTTATCCAAAGTGCCAATAGCCGCACTGG
>JBEKJN010000295.1:0-3519 GCA_050011235.1 Verrucomicrobiota bacterium
TTGGCCCTCGTCCACTTGAAATTCCAAATCCATCGTGCCCATGTCCACGTTCGGCACGCGCGCGACCCGCAGCGCCTGGCCTTGGGCGACTTCGATATAGCCCTGGCTGCCGTAAAAATCTTCAATGGCCTTGCTGTCCTTGGTCAAACCGTCGGGCGTGAAGATGCCGCCCGTTTTCATCTTGAAATCCTTGTCCAGTTTCCGGTTTCTCAACCAGGCGGCGCGGGCAGGACTGGTTTTGGGTTTCGGCTCCGGCCCCAGGTTGAAGGCGGGACTCACCGCGTTGGTGGGCAACAGGGTCGTGCCGCTGAATGTGATTGCCCCCACCTTGTATTGCCGCCCTTCGAAGAGGTAAAACCGGATGACCAGCTTGTTCGTCGCCGGGTGATCGAGCTTCACATCCTTGATCTCGAAATCGAGATAACCATGATTGCGGTAAAAATCCACCAACTCGTCGCGGTCGGCATCGAAATCGTCCTGCTTGAACGTTCCCCGGCCGGTCAGCCACGAAAACGCCCACCGCTCCTTGGTCTTGAGTTGCTTGCGCAGTTCCTTCTGCGGAAACGCCGCCGCGCCGATGAACTCGAGGCGCGTGATTTTGACTTTCGGACTTTCGGTGATTTCAAACGTGATGGAAGCGCGGCCGGCGTTTTCATCAATGTTCTGGACGTACTTCACCTGCGTGTCCGGGCGGCCGTATTTCTCGTAGAGTTTTTGCATCTCCTGCGCGTCGGCGAACAATTTCTGCTCGTCCAGCGGATCGCCAACCTTCACGGTGATTTTTTTCCGGAGTTTTGAGTCGCTCAACTTTTTGTTGCCTTCCAGTTTGATTTCCGCGATCCGCGGGCGCACCTGCACGATGTAGGTCAAAATCACGCCGCCGGCCTCCGCCGGGTCCACCGTGACGCGGATGTTGTAAAATTGTCCCGTGGCGTAGAGCGCGTGAACATCGTCCTCGGTGTTGTTCGGACGGTAAATGTCCCCGGCCTTGAGGCGGATGTTGGCGCGGACGAATTGCCCGCTGACCGATGCGGGGCCGACAAACTTCACGTCCACGCGGTCAATTTTTGGCCCGGTTGTTTGCGACCACGCGGCGGACGCGCAGCCGAGCAACAGCCAGATCCCGAAAAGGCGGAGAAATAATTTCATCGGCTACCGATCCATCGGCACGTCTTCGTCACTGACTTTGGCCGCGCTTTCAAATCTCGTGTATGGTTTCAAGAACGTTAATTTCACATCGCCCGTAGGCCCGTTGCGCTGCTTGGCGATCAACAGGTTCACCTGCATCGCATCCTGTTCTTCGCCAGCCCCGCTGCCATCTTCATCGTCGCCACCAGCTTTGCCGGGCTTGTAAAGCAGGCCTACAAGGTCTGCATCTTGCTCGATTGCGCCTGATTCGCGCAAGTCCGAGAGGCGCGGCTCAGCGCCCCGTTCGCGCTTCTCCGGTTCGCGGTTCAACTGGCTGAGCACCAGCACTGGCACCTTCAATTCCTTCGCCAGCGCCTTGATGCCGCCGGAAATATCCGAAATTTCCTGCTGCCGGTTTTCCTGGGCCCGGCGCGCAGTAGAATGCAACAACTGCATATAATCAACCACAAAAAGTTTGATGCTGTGCTGCTGGTGCAGCCGCCGCGCCCGCGCCCGCAACTGCAAAATCGAAAGCCCCGCCGAATCGTCAATGAACAGCGGGGCGTTCGCCAGCCGGCCCGCCGCGCCCGTCAGCTTCGGGAAATCGGCTTCGCTCATGAACCCTTCGCGGATGCTCCGCAAATTTACGCGCGCCAGCGAGCACATCATGCGCAACACCAGCGCCTCCGCGCTCATTTCCAGACTGAACACGGCCGCCGGCAGTTTTTGCTCCAGCACGACGTGCTCGACGATGTTCATGGCGATGGACGTTTTGCCCATCGAGGGACGCGCGGCGATGACGATCATTTCGCTGCCATGCAGACCGTCCGTCATCCGGTCCAGATCCGCAAAGCCGGTGGACAGCCCGTTCAACACACCCTTGCGGCTGAAATAATTTTCAATCGTCCCGATGGCCTTGCCCACCAGTTCCTTCGTGGTTTGCCCTTCGCCAGTCACCCGCGATTCCGAAATTCGCAACACATCACGCTCCACCTCGTCCAGGAGCGCGTCCACTTCGCCTTCGTAATCATAGACCCGTCCGACCACGTTCGTACAGGTCTGAATCATTTTCCGCAGCAGGAATTTTTCCCGCACGATGTCGAGGTAATAGGAAAGATTGGCCGCGCTCGGCACCGCGTCCTGAAGTCGCGAGAGATAGGCAATGCCGCCGACCTGCTCCAAAAGTTGTTTGTCCTTGAGCCGTTGCTGGAGCGTGATGACATCAATCGCCTCGCGCGTGTCGAACATCACCACGAGCGTCTCGAAAATCGTCTGGTGCCGCAGGTCGTAGAAAACCTCCTTGCCATCCTTGAGTTTTTCCAGGCACTCGCCCATGCACTCGTTGGGCGAAAGCAGCACGCAACCCAGGACCCCCTGCTCGCCTTCCAGTGAATGCGGCGGCAGCCGGTCAATGGGGGGGCGCGCGTCCGCGCGAGCCGCCTTTTGCCGCCGTGCCTTTTTCAAATCAGCCCCGGCATTCGACGTCGGGGCATCGGAAACGGAATCAATCATGGCGAACAGGAGAACGCTAATTTGAACCGGCCACAAGCGAGAATTCCAAATACTCGTTCGCAACCAATTCACAATGTTATTCGCAGGAAAAAAATGGCCGGAAAAATTGACTCGCTTCTGGTTGCAATTAGAATCCCCACTCGTTGCCAACATGAAACGCAAACCATCGCTGCTCGTCGTTTTCCTGACGGTCTTCATTGACCTCATCGGTTTCGGCATCGTGGTGCCGCTGGTGCCGATTTTCAGCCGGCATTACGGCGCGAGCGGCTTCGTCATCGGTGCCATCATCGCCTCCTATTCCGCGATGCAGTTCCTCTTCGCGCCGATTTGGGGAAAATTGTCCGATCATTACGGCCGGCGTCCCATCATCCTCATGAGCACGGCGGGTGCGGCATTGTCGTATGTGCTCTTCGCCCTCGGGTCGGGTTTTGAAAATCACACCGCCGCGCTTTGGGCGCTGCTCGTCTCCCGCGTCTTCGCCGGCATCTGCGGCGGCAACATCACCGTCGCCCAGGCTTACATCGCCGACATCACGCCGCCGGAAGATCGCTCGAAGCGAATGGGTCTGATCGGCATGGCGTTCGGACTGGGATTCATCTTCGGCCCGGCCATCAGCGGCGTGGCTTTGAAACTTTTCGGCGTCACCGGTCCCGGCTGGACCGCTGCCGCGCTTTGCGCGGCCAATTTCATTCTGGCGTTTTTCATTCTTGCCGAAAGCTTGAAACCCGATTCAGGCCACGCGAGCAACCGTCCGCGCTTGAAGCAGTGGGGGCACACCCTGGCCCAGCCGAAGATCGGCCTGCTCATCCTGATTTTTTTCCTGGCGACGTTTGCGTTCAGTTGCTTTGAAAGCACCCTGCCGTTGCTCGTCAGCGACAA
>JBEKJN010000296.1:0-3493 GCA_050011235.1 Verrucomicrobiota bacterium
ACTTCCGCTTCCAGCGCGGCGGGCACGACGAAATCGCCCTGTTGCCGGAGCGGATTCGGAATCGGTTCGGTATGCGTGGCGTTCATATCAGGTCGAGTGCAGCGCAATGCGATTGCCTTCGCTGTCCAAAATCACCGCGCGAAATCCGTGTGGGCCGATTTGATGTTTCGGCTTCAACATTTTCCCGCCGTTCTTTTCGACGGTCGCAATGGCGGCATCAAGCCGCTTGTCGCAATTCATGTAAATCAGCGGACCACTGGTGGACGGCTTGTGTTCGTCGCCAATCACTAGGCAGCCGCTGACGCCGTTATCGGCATCGGGCAAAAGTCCGAAAGTCATGCCTTCCATTGAATGCTTCGCGACCGCCTGCCCCAGCACCGCGCTGTAAAATTTGATCGCGCGGTCAAGGTCTTTCACCGGGATGTCGCACCAAACAATTTGATTGGCCATAAAATCCTTCGCTCAATTTTGTTCACCGCAAAGTCGCGGAGACACCGAGGAAAATGTTGGTAGCACCCGCGTCTCGCGGGTCGTTTCGGGCGTCACGCCCGAAACCGTTTGCTGACACAAGTTGCTGTTTTTCATCCAAGTCAAACAGGCCGTGTGCGCACCAGAGCAATTCGGCGGGACGCCGAATTGTACCCGCCGGAGGCGGGTGCTACCCACAGTATTCGCTAATTGCATTTTCTTTCTCCACTTCTTTGCGTCTCCACAACTCATAATCATCTATCACATTCTCCCATCACGAAATCGAGTGAACCCAGGATTGCCACGGTGTCGCTGATGAGACAGCCGGGGAAAATCTTCGGCACAATGCTCAGGTTCACAAAGCTGGGCGCGCGAATCTTCATCCGGTAGGGGGTGCCGCCGCCGCGGCTGTTGAGGTAAAAGCCAAGCTCGCCCTTTGGATTTTCGTGACCGAAATAAATTTCGCCGGGCGGACAGTTCATGCCCTGCGTCACGAGGATGAATTGATGAATCAACTCTTCCATGCTCGTCATCACCTTTTGCTTCGGCGGCAGAACGATTTTGCCGTCAGGCACGTTGATCGGCTCTTTCGTTTTGTTGTCCGCACCGCCGGGAATTTTGTCGAGGCACTGATGAACAATGCGCACGCTCTGACGCATTTCCTCCATACGCACGAGGTAACGGTCGTAACAATCGCCGACCGAGCCGGTGGGAATGTCGAACTCCAAATCCTTGTAACAAAGATACGGCTGCGCTTTGCGCAAATCCCATTCGATGCCGCTGCCGCGCAGGTTCGGGCCGCTGAGGCCGTAATCAATCGCATCTTCCTTCGAAATCACCGCAAGATTCCGGACGCGATCCACCCAGATGCGGTTGCGCGTGAGCAGCGTCTCCACTTCGTCGAGCGTGACGATGACTTCCTTCAGGAATTTGCGGCATTGCTCCGCCCAACCCGGCGGCAAATCGCGCATCAGGCCACCGATGCGCGTGTAACTTGTGGTGAAACGCGCGCCACTGAGTGATTCGGCCAGATTGTAAATCTTTTCGCGCTCGGTGAAAAGGAACAGGAACACGGTCATCGCGCCGACATCCATCGCGAACGCTCCGATGCCGAGCAGGTGCGACGAAATGCGCGCGAGTTCCGCGCACATCACGCGGATGTACTGGCAGCGTGGCGGCAAGTCCTTTTCGATGCCGAGCAACTTCTCCACCGCGAGCGCGTAAGCGACGTTGTTGGCCAATGGCGCGAGGTAATCCAGCCGGTCCGTGTAGGGGATGAACTGGGTGTAGGTCATGTTCTCGGCGATCTTTTCGTCGCCGCGATGCAGATAACCGATGTCCGGGTCGGCCTTGGTGATGATTTCGCCGTCCAGCTCGAGCACAATGCGCAACACGCCATGCGTGGCCGGATGCGACGGTCCCATGTTCAAGACCATGCGCTCGCCCTCGACATCTTGAAGCTCTTCCGCCGCCTGCGCCATTCGCGCAGTGGAATCGGGAATTTCAATGTCTTGAACCGTGGCCATGAAAATTATCCTTCCGATGTCCGCACGTGCGGTTCGCGTTCAATCGCGTCCTTGCCGCCGGGCACCGTCACGAATGGTCCGCCTTCAAGCGGCGCGGGTTTGGTGAACGCCACGCCGGGCAGGTCGGTCGGTTTGCCCGCCAGCGGGAAATCCTTGCGCAACGGAAAATACGGATAGCCTTCCCACATCAAAATCCTACGCAAATCGGGATGTCCGCGAAACCGGATGCCCATCATGTCATAAATTTCGCGTTCGTGCCAATTGGCGGTCTTCCAAACCGTCGTGACGGTCGGCAGTTCGGATTTTTCCTCACTGACATCGGTTTTGAGCCGCAATTCGTTGCCGTGCGTCAGGCCGCGCAAATGATAAACGACCGTCCAGCGCGGGTCTTCGCCGTAATTGTCCACGCTGCTGATGTCCACGAGATAATCGAAACCCAGCTCTTTTTTGGCGAATTCACAGATTTCGACGATGCGCCCGGTGTCACCGACTTTGAGGGTGATTTCGCCGCGAAATTCCGCCGGTTCGGAGATGACCGGACCGAACTTGGTTTTTAGTTTTTGAGCGAATTCGAGGGGAGGCACGGCGATTTGAAATTATGATTTAAGCGCGGCGACCACCGTGAGTTTCTCCAAAACCGGTTCTTTGCCGATTTTGTCCTGCAATTTGATCAGCGCGTCGAGCACGGCTTCCGGCCGCGGCGGGCAGCCGGACACATAAACGTCCACCGGAATGATGTTGTCCACTCCCTGCAACACGGCATAGCTGCGATACATGCCGCCGGTCGAGGCGCACGCGCCCATGGCGATGACCCATCTCGGCTCGGGCATCTGATCGTAAATACGCTTCACGGCACCGGCCATTTTGTAGGTGACCGTGCCGGCCACAATCATGCAATCCGCCTGCCGCGGTGAAAAGCGCATGACTTCCGAACCAAACCGCGAAATATCAAACCGACTCGCCCCCGTGGCCATTAATTCGATGGCGCAACACGCCAGCCCCATCGGCATCGGCCAGATGGAATTCTTGCGAAACCAGTTGAGCGCGGCATCCACCCGGGTGACGATGACGTCGCCTTCAATCTTCGTATTGTAACCCACTTCAGTCTCGGTTCGCATAAGCACAGCGCGCCCTGAACCGGGCGCCAAAACAACGTAATCGGCATGGAAAACCGAGGCAAGTTGAATTTGTGATTTTTTTCACAAGAAGACTTAATTTCACACAAATTTAACAAACGTAAATTGCATTGTCATGTTATCAACTTGCGCTTGTGACCGGCGGCGGCTGGTGTAGAATTGGAAAATGCGGCGGGTTTGAATTATGAAAACTTTCGCGGAATTGAATTTCCCTGGACGGCTCATTGCCGTCGAAGGCCTCGACGGCTCGGGCAAGTCCACGCAAATTTATCTGCTCAAGCGCTGGCTGGAAGCCGAGGGCATCAAGGTCTATTTCAGCGAGTGGAACTCGTCGGAACTGGTGAAGTCGGCCACGAGCAAAGG
>JBEKJN010000297.1:0-3483 GCA_050011235.1 Verrucomicrobiota bacterium
TGTGGTTGCCAAAACCCATGCGGGCCCGCTGTGGCTCGCGGCCCTGTGTCTGCTGCTCGGAACCTCCGGTTTGTTGGCCAAAGAAACGATGTTTAACGATTTCCCCATATTCCAGCCGGCCACGAACATCTTGCAGGCCAGTATGACCACCAATGCCGCCTTGCCGACCAACGCTGCCGGCGCCCTGTCTCAAGGCGGCACGAATTCCGCCGGACGCATTGCCACGAACAGCATGGACGCCTTGGACGATAAATATCGTCTGGCCATCGGCGACCGCATCAGCTTCCGGATTGAGGAAGACGACGAGGATCCCAAGCCGCTCGCCGTAATGGATTCTGGAGACTTGGAAGTTCCCTATCTCGGACGCTATCCCGCTCTCGGCAAGACCTGCAAAGAATTGGCCCAGGCACTCAAGGTCGAATTCGAAAAGGAATATTATTACCGGGCCACGGTGATCATTGCCGTGGATGCGATGACCAAAAGCCGTGGCATAGTGTACCTGGTGGGGGCGGTCCGGGGGCCGGGACCTGAGGACATTCCCAGCGACGAGGTGTTTACGGTGAGCAAAGCGGTGCTGCGCGCCGGCGGCTTTACCGATTATGCCGACAAACGCAACGTCAAGATCACGCGCAAAGGGAGCACGCCCGGAGCGGCGGATCAGACTTTCAGCGTGAATGTGGGGCAGATCCTGGAAAAGGGTAAAATTGGTTCCGACCTGACGCTGCAGGCCGGCGACCTCATTTACATTCCCGAACGGTTGGTTCACTTTTAGACCTGGACCGGCCCTGTGCATGAAACCCAATAAATCAAAAACCAGCACCCCACTGTGAATACGCCATTGTTACCCGCCCCGGATCAGGATTTCCAACTGGCTGGTCCGGTGGACGACTTGGGTGCGACCGGAACTTCTGTCCGGGTCCGCCGGTTCCTCGCTTTCCTGCTGAAATATTGGTGGGTCCCGGTTGTGACGCTGGCCATCGGCATGGCCATCGAGGTGGGTTATGTCCATTGGAAGCAGCCTACTTTTGTTTCCAAAGCCAGCATGTGGGAAACCTTGAAGCTGAGGCTGCCGGAGGGGGATTTTTTCTCGGAGGACATGCAGAATTACCTGGGCACGCTGAACGGGCTGCTACAGAGCGAGACGTTGCGGCAGCAAGCCCTGGCGCTCTTAAGAGCCTCAACCAACAATGCCCCGATTGCGTTGGATAAAGAAGGTGAGCCGCTGCGCGTTGCCATCCAGGTGTCGGGTAACGCCAAAAGCTCGGTGTTTATCATTCAGGCCACCAGTTCGAATCCACTGTTCACCCAGACCTATCTGAACGCCGTCATGGCAGCCTATCTGGATTACAAAAAAAATGTCCGCCAGGAGCTTTCCGGAGACACACTGGCATCCATCTCCGAGCAGATGCAGCGCTGGGAACGGGACCTGAACACCGAGCAGGACGCGCTGCTGGCTTATGAGCGGACCAACAACCTGGCCATTCTGCAGGAGGAGGCCACGGTTGCCGGGAGCTATCTGACCAAGCTCAAAACGCAATTGTCGGATCTTCAATTGGAAGCCCGGCTCCTGGACGCCATAACCAACAATCCGGGTTTGGCCGCGGCCGGGACAGTCGCGATGACTTCCGAAACGGCTTCGGCGCCCTCCGCGGGCGCCGCCTCCGAACAGCAGTCTTCCTTCAATGAGATTGAGCTGCTGAAGAGCCAGCGCGAAAAACTCAGCAAGTATCTCCGGCCAAAACATCCCAAAATCGTCAAATTGGACGCGGATATCGAACGTGGAGAGCAGTTGCAGGCAATATACCGGCGCCAGAATCGTGACCAACTGGCCACGGCGCGCCAGGCCAATCAAATGAAAACCGACAACGTGATGGCGTCCATCAAGGAATGGGAGGCCAAAGTGGTGGAGGCCAATGCCAGCATTTCCGAAGCGGAACGTCTCAAGCTGAATATCCAGCGGATCCAAAGCGTGTATGACCGGCTCGTGCTGCTCGTTCAAAACCTGGGCATCAGCCGCAACATTGATCAAGAGAACCTTGCCATTCTGGAACACGCCTCGCCCGCAAAACGCTCTTATGCCAGCGAAAAGACCGGGCTGGTGCTGGCCATCCTGGGAGGCTTGGCGGCCGGCTTGGGCATCGTGTTCTTGATCGGGGTTCGTGATGATCGCTTTACCTCCGTCACCGAAGTCAACACGGCTTTGGGTGATACCGTGGTCGGCCTGTTGCCGGAAGCGGGTCAGGCAGGAGGGGGCATCATGCCGTTGCTGGCCCTCAACGATCCGCGGCACATTTACGCCGAGTCCTATCGCAGCCTTCGGTCGGCGCTGCTTTTCCTGGCCACGGAGGGCGAGCGGCCCAAAGTCCTGCTCATTGCCAGCGCGATGCCCGGCGAGGGCAAATCCACCGTGGCGGCCAATCTGGCCCGCACGCTGGCCCTCTCCGGTTCCCGCGTATTGCTGGTGGATGGCGACCTGCGCAAGGGACATTTGCATCATCTGTTGGGCCTCCAACGAGGACCGGGACTGGCGGAATTGCTGAGTCAAACCTGCGACCCTGACAAAGTCATGCAGACCGACTCGCAGGCCAATCTGACCTTCATTTCCAGTGGCGAGAAGCATTCCGGCAATCCCGGAGATCTGTTCCTGGGTTCCGGGCTTGACCAGATTCTGGCCCGGTGGCGCCAGGAGTTTGATTATGTGCTGATTGACAGCAGCCCGCTGTTCGCGGCGGATGACGCCAGTTGTCTGGCCCCGAAAGTGGATGGCACGCTCTTCGTGGTGCGCAGCCGGCGTTCCAGCGCCCGCGCGGCACGGGAAGCGCTGGAATTGCTCGCCCAACGGCAAGCTAGGGTTCTCGGGGTGATCTTCAACGGAGCCGACACCTCGAGGCGTTCATACCACTACTACAAATATGCGGATTATTATCCCTCGGCGAAACAGTCATGAGACCCCGATTTAACCTGAATTCCGAATTTGGGGGCACACCCGCCCCGGGTGTTGCTGGACGCGCCTCGCGTCCAGCCTCTTGTGTGTGTGCCGGACACAGAGTTTTGGAAATATCGATGCGTCCGGTGTTTTCCGCGGGGGCGCGGAAAACAGCACCCGAGGCGGGTGCGCTCCCCAGCAACTTCGGAGTTCGGGTTTGACGAATGCACACGGATGGTTGCCGGAGCGCTGATTTTCCAACCGCTCCCTCACCGCTCCGGCGGGGGTGGGACCGGGCGTGCGGCAGGCCTTCGGATTTGATGTTTCAAAGTTTGATTTTGCAGAGCGATCGCCGGGAGTTGGGCGTCCAAAGACCTTCAACTCTCAACGGTCGAAAAAGTGAGTGAAGATAAAATAGCTGGTGGCTGCAGGGCCGCGGGTTGCCGGGAGCTTGAAACCCTCAACCCTCAACTCTCAACCGGCAGGACGTAGATTGCGGGCCAGACGGAACTGCGCCTGCGAATTGACCGGCACGAAGTGTCGGCGGGAAAAGCTGA
>JBEKJN010000298.1:0-3471 GCA_050011235.1 Verrucomicrobiota bacterium
TGTTATATTGACGAGATACTGGTCTCACGGCTGCCGTCCAAGTGGCATATTCAGGCGCAGATGCAGATCATGGGGACGGATATCAAGGTGCCGCTGGAGTTCGTCCGGGTGCAGCCTTATGTCTCGCCCAAGATCGAACTATCCAATCAGAAGCAAGAGCAAGTGGACCTGCGGGTGCTGCCGGTGATTTTCCGGTTCGAGAAAAAGGACGCCCCGGTCTATCCGGGCCAGATGGTGGATGTCTTCATCGGGCAGAAATAACGCCCCGCCCGACCAGACATCATTCAGAGCGAATGCGATGAAATTTTTTCGATCATCAGTCCAGCGAAACGCAGGCCGCGCCGTGATCATAGCGATGCTTGGCAGTTGCGCGGGCTGGTGGAACGGGCAACACCCGACGGGGAAAGGCGGGACACCATGAAGTACAGCGGCATCCTGCGGATCGGCTTCAAGCTGCTGGTAAATGACCGGGGCAAGTTTTTCGCGCTGTTGATCGGGATCACCTTCGCCGTGTTCCTGATGATGGAAATGACCGCCATGTTCGCCGGCATCCTCAACCGCGCATTTTCGCCGGTCACCAATATCGGTGCGACGATGTGGATCATGGACCCGGCGGTCAACACGGCCACCAGTCCGATCCCCATGCCGGGTTACGTGCTGGACGCGGCGCGCAGCATGGACGGGGTCAGCTACGCGGTTCCACTCTTCATGGGTGGCGCGCTGGTCAAACTCGCGAGCGGCACCTATCAAGCAGTTAGTGTCGTCGGTCTGGACGATGAAAGCCTGTTTGGCCGGCCCGAACTTGAACAGGGCAATATTCAGGACATCTATGCTGACAATACGTTCTTCGTGGTGGATGACGCTGAATTCTCGAAACTGGAGAACCCGAAGATAGGCACCTCCTTTGAACTCAATGATCACCGCGGCACGATTGTGGGCATTGCCCGGGTCGTCTCAAACGGACTGAATGGCGTGCCGACGCTTTATACCACCTACAACCGCGCGATCGAATACCTCCCCTCGACGCGTTTCACCATGTCCTATGTGCTGGTGCAGCCGAAGAACGACGCGGCCGTGGCCGGCATTAAGCAGCAGGTCGCCAAGCTCGGCTATGTCGCCTTTACCAAGGAGGAATTCAACAAACGTATTTCCGATTACTATGTTTACAAGACCGGTATTGGCACCAACATCCTGTTGATGACCATCATCAGCTTTATCGTTGGACTGTCCATCTCGGGCCAGACCTTTTATACGTTCATCCTCGAAAACCTGGAGAAATTCGGCGCGCTGAAGGCCATCGGCGCCAAGGGGCGCGAGCTGGTCTATATGATCCTGTTCATGGCGACCTTTACGGCGCTGACCGGCTATGGCCTGGGCATCGGCCTGGTAACACTGATGATCGCGATTGCCAAATCCCGGCTGCCCAACTACGCCGCGATGATCACCTTCTGGAACCTGGGGCTGGCCTTCGGCATGGTCCTGCTGATCGCCGGAATCTCGAGTTATATTGGGATACGCAAGGTTCTCAAAATCGAGCCCTTCGACATCTTCCGGGGGTAGCAATGAGCCATTCCATGAAAACCATCATCTCACGGCTCAAAACGGAAACCAGAATGACCGGAATTGCGCTGGCGTGCCTGGTTCTGTTCGCTGGATGCAGCTTCGCGCCGAAGTATGCGAAACCGTCCGTCCAAACGCCGGCCGCTTTCAAAGAATTGACGCCGGCGCAATTCAATGAAACTGACGGCTGGAAAACCGCCGAGCCAAAGGACGACATGATTCGCGGCCAATGGTGGGAAATGTTCCATGAGCCGGAGTTGAATGCACTCGAAGGCCAGGTGGCTGATTCCAACCAGAGCGTCGCGGCGGCACTCGCCAATTTCCTCGCCGCGCGAGCCGTGGTGAAGCAAGCCCGGTCGCAATATTTTCCAACCGTGACCGCCAGTCCTTCGGTCACGAGATCCCGGCAGCCATCCCAACAAAATCAATCCAGTTCGTCGCCCACCTCTTCCACGTTCACTGAATACTCGCTGCCATTTGACGCCTCCTGGGAGTTGGATTTCTGGGGCCGCATTCGCAACACCGTGAAGGCAAACTCTCTGGAAGCGCAAGCCACGCTGGCCGATCTCGAAAACGTGCGGCTGACCGTTCAGGCGGAAGTGGCGGTGGATTATTTTCAACTTCGCGTGCTGGATGCGCAGAAGCAGCTTCTGGATGCGTCGGCGCTCGCTTATCAGGAGTCGCTTAAGCTGACACAAGTCCAGCAGGACACGGGCCTCGCGTCCGGCCAGGACATCGAGCAGGCCGAAACACAACTCGACCTCACGCGCGCGCAGGCCACCGACCTCGGTATCCAGCGCGCGCAACTCGAACACGCCATCGCGATGCTCCTCGGGAAGCCGGCTTCATCATTTTCCATCGCCACCAATTCGCTGGCCGCAAAACCCGTCGCCATTCCCTTTGGCGTTCCGTCGCAATTGCTCGAACGCCGTCCCGACGTCGCCGCCGCCGAACGCCGCGTCGCGGAGGCGAACGCACAAATCGGCGTGGCGCGTGCGGCTTATTTTCCGACGATTACTTTGAGCGGCTCGGCGGGATACCAGAGCACATCCTTGGGAAATCTTTTTTCCGGACCGGGTCTTGCCTGGTCCGTTGGCTCGACGCTGGCGCAAACACTTTTTGACGCCGGAAAACGCAAAGCCGTCACCGAACAAGCCTGGGCGATCTACCAGGGCACCGTCGCGAACTACCGTCAGACCGTGCTCACCGCCTTTCAAGAAGTCGAAGACAATCTGTCAACGCTGCGGATCTTGTCACAGGAACTTCAACAACAGAATGCCGCCGTCGCATCGTCGCAGCGCTACCTGACGCTCGCCAACGACCGCCACCAAGCCGGCATGGACAGTTACCTCGATGTGATTACTGCGCAAATCACGCTGTTGACCAATCAGCGGACGGCGATGAACCTCCGGATGCAACAGATGACGGCGAGCGTCCAGTTGATCAAGGCGTTGGGTGGCGGCTGGGACGTTTCGCATGGAACGACAGCGGCCAATCCTTGAACGCCACGCCCGGCCAGAAAAGCCCCACAACTTGACCCCATCGAGGCGCTGGCTCGGGATTAGAAATGGCGGCTGGCCGGTTCTGGTCTTGCGGATGAGTGTCCGGCAAATCCTGTCGCGCGGATTTTCAAGGGGACGGCGAACGGTTCTCCTTTTCCGTGACGTAGGAGACGACGTGAGGAGTCTCTAATTGAAAATTCAAAAGACGAGTTTGAAATGAGTCTCGTCACCTCGACTCCTACGAAATCAAAATGCCGGTGGCGATGCTCCCATAAATTTCGCAGCAGTCCCGCAAGGCGCATTGGCGTCAA
This sequence comes from Verrucomicrobiota bacterium, assembly GCA_050011235.1. Lineage (GTDB taxonomy): Bacteria > Verrucomicrobiota > Verrucomicrobiia > Limisphaerales > UBA11358 > UBA11358. The sequence goes on from JBEKJN010000298.1 coordinate 3,374, forward strand.
CCTAAGTTTTGGCAGGGTGGCGACGTTTTTCCATTTTCTTAACGCGCGAGAAAATCAGGGTGTTTTTATCTTCCAGCGACCATTCCCATTGCTCGCCT
>JBEKJN010000299.1:0-3459 GCA_050011235.1 Verrucomicrobiota bacterium
CCGGCCATCGCAATGCGCCGACGCTTCAACCGCCGCCAGAACAACTGCCAAGGCGACAACGGCTGCTCCGCGGTCGGATTTTGAATGGGTGCGGTTTCGTTCATTTATTTCAGGCGGATGCGCGGGTCGCTCCAGGCGAGCAACAGGTCCGCGATGAAATTGCCAATCACCAACAGTCCGGTGGCCATGACCACGCAGTCTACGACCAGATAAGAATCCTTGGCGAAATACGCTTCCATGGTCAGCCGGCCGAGTCCGGGCCAGGCCATGATATTTTCCACGATGAACGCGCCGCTCAACAGCGCGGCGAGCGAATAGCCGAAGATGGTCAACAGCGGATTGATGGCATTGCGGAGTGCGTGTTTGTAAATCACCCAGCCTTCGCCGAGGCCGCGGGCGCGGGCGGCGGTGACATATTCGGCGCGCAACGTGTCGAGCAAATTGGAACGCATCTGGCGCATGATGCCGGCCAGGTCGGCGGCGGCGAGCACGAGTGCGGGCAAAATGAGATGATGCGTGCGGTCCCAGAATTGTTGTGCTGGCGACATCAGGTCATGGAGCGGGCTTTGCGCGCCGCCGACGGGAAACCAGCCGGTGGCCGCCGCGAACCACAATGCCAGCAGCGACAACAGCACGTCGGGCACGGACAAGCCAACGAATGCAATGAGCGAGCAGGCGCGATCAATCCACGAATCCTTTTTGACCGCCGCCCAGATGCCCAACGGCATGGCCACGCCCCAAGCGATGATCAGCGCGGAAAACGAGAGCAGGAACGTGTTCCAAAGGCGTCCGATGATGAGCGAGGTGGCGGGAATCTTGTAGGCCATGGAGTAGCCGAGGTCGCCGCTCAGCACGCTTTTGAACCAGTAGAAATATTGCACGTACCACGGTCGGTCGAGATGGAACTGGGCTTTGAGGCGGGCGACGGTTTCGGGGGAAATTTGAGGATTTTGCAGGAGGGCGGTGAAATAGTCACCCGGCGCCAGCGACATAAGCAGGAATGTCAGCAATGAAACGCCCAGCAGGAGCGGAATCATGTGCAGCAAACGCTTGAAAACAAACGACCACATCGCAATAACGGTCGGAAACCTGACAAAAATTGTTGTCGCGCGCGATGAAAAACTCGACTTTGAGCAAACAAAGCAGAATGCTTTCAAAGGTTGAAGTGAGACGCATGAAAAAATTATTTGTTCCTGCTGCCATGATTTTTTGCGCGCTGCTGACCGGGGTTCCCGGCTGCGGCAAGAAATCGGAGACCGCGATTTCTGAAAAGACCGCCGCGGGTTATCCCTTGCCCGACCCGCCAGTTGTCGTGGATTGCGAACCGGGCATTCCGGGCGGACGGTTTATTGTAAGTGAGATTGGCGATCCCAAGACATTCAATTACATCATGGCGAATGAATCGTCGTCCATTGACATCGGCCGCTTCATGTTTTGGGGACTGCTGAATTTCGATGTGCCGACGCAAGAGATCAAACCGGGTCTGGCCGAATCATGGACCAATTCAGCCGACGGCAAAACATGGACTTTTAAGTTGCGGAAAAATCTGCGCTGGAGCGACGGCGAACCGCTCACCGCGGACGACGTGGTGTTCACCTGGAACGATGTCATTTACAATCCGAAGATTGACACCGTCATGCGCGATCCCTTCATCGTTGACGGAAAAAAATTCACGGTAACAAAAGTGGACGATTTGACGATTCAGGTCGTGACGCCGCAGGTTTACGCACCCTTTTTGGTCGCCTTTGGTGCGGGTGTGCCCATCATACCGAAACACGTTCTGGCCAAAGCGGTCGCGGGCGGCACGTTCACTTCGACTTACGGCATCAATTCCGATCCGTCGCAAATCGTCGGCAGCGGGCCATACCGTTTGAAGGAATACAAGGCAGCGCAATACACGTTACTTGAGCGCAATCCCTATTTTTTGGAAGTGGACAAGCAGGGCCAGCGCCTGCCGTATTTCGACGAGGTCATTTTCACAGTGTTGCCGGACTTGAATGCAATGTCGCTGCGTTTTTTGAGCAGCGAGAGCGACGCGGACGACATCGTTTTTCCGTATGAATACGACCAGTTCAAAGCCGAGGCGGCGAAGGGAAAATTCAACCTGCTGGAACCCGGCACCGGATTGGAGATGAGTTTTTTCTGGTTCAACGAAAACACCAACGTCAGTCCCAAGACCGGCAAACCTTATGTGGACCCGAAAAAGTTGAAATGGTTCCGCAATGTAAAATTCCGCCAGGCCTGTTCGTATGCGATTGACCGCGAGAGCATCATCAAATCCATTCTTTCCGGGCGGGGGATTCCCAGCTACGGCTTTGAAACGCCGGGCAACAAAAAATGGTTCAATCCCAACATCCGGAAATACCCGTACGACTTGGACAGGGCGCGTGGGTTGTTGAAGGAAATCGGATTTGAAGACCGCAATGGCGACGGAATGTTGGAGGACGCCGACGGAAATAAAATTGAATTTGTATTGAACACCAACACCGGCAACGGGGCGCGCGAAAAGGCCGCGGTGCTCATCGCGGCGGATTTGAAAAAACTGGGATTCAACGTCATTTTCCAGCCGATTGAATTCAACACACTCATCAACAAAATTGACGTCACCTACGATTACGATTGCATCCTCATGGGACTTGCACCCGGCACCAGCGCCGATCCCTCCGACAGCATGAACACCATCAAGTCCGGCGGTTTCACGCACCAATGGTTCCCGCGTGAGAAATCACCTTCGACCGATTGGGAGGCGCGGCTGGATTATCTGATGGATGCGCAAATGCAGACTTTGGATTACGCCGAGCGGAAAAAAAATTACGATGAGGTTCAGGAAATCATGGCCGAACAAGTGCCGCTGATTTTCACCGTAACGCCGATGTATTACGCCGCCATTCGCTCTGACATCGGCAACGTGCGCGCGTCATCGTTGAGTTCCTACCGCACGACTTGGAACGCCGAGGAACTTTACTTCAAGAAATAGACCGCTTCAGGCCAGATCAAATAATTTTGCGAGCAACAAAAGCGTTCCGTCGACAGCGAAGCTCAGCGCCTGGCGCACCTGCTTGATTTGGATCACGACGATTACCGCGATGAAACCAAACCGCGCGAAGTTCGCGTAAGCTTCCCCGCTCATGCCGGTCAAATGCCGCAGTACGTGTGAACCATCGAGTGGGGGGATGGGAATGAGATTGAAGAAGCAGAGCAGCAGACTGAGTGAAGCGAATTGCCAGCACACATTGGCCATTTGTTCCAGATGAACCAGCAACCCCACACGCGCCAGCCCGACCAGCGCCACGGCCAGCACCAAATTCATTGCCGGCCCGGCCATCGTCACGAGAATGTCATCCCGACGCGGATGCCTCAAATTATAAGGATTCACCGGCACCGGTTTGGCCCAGCCAAGAGCAAACCGGGTGACGCTCGACGGGCCAAAAATCATGAACAGTGGCAGCACGACTGTGC
>JBEKJN010000300.1:0-3455 GCA_050011235.1 Verrucomicrobiota bacterium
GACGGAAATTCTTGAAGAACTGCGTCGGATGCCGGAAGTGGAACGACGTGAACTCGTTGAAACCATTGAATTGGAATTTGGCGATTTCGACGACAAACTCACACTGGAGCAAAAAGCCGAACTCGACCGGCGCGCGGAAGAATTTCGTAATAACCCGCGCGATGGAATTCCATTTGAACAAGTCCGCGAAGAGGCCCGCAAACGCTTCGGTTGGAAATGAAGCGGGTGTGGCTCAAATCGCCCGCCGACTTGGATTACCTTCAAGCGTTGGAATGGTATGAAGAACGGCGGCCAGGCTTGGGGCAGGAATTCGACGCCGAACTTCTGGCGCTGTTTGAACGCATCAAACGAAACCCTGAACTTTTCCAGAAAGAAACCTCTGTTGTTCGCAAGGCGCGAATGCCGCGTTTCAAATACCGGATTTACTTCGCCGTTGAGGGTGATGAAATCGGTGTGCTTGCCATCTGGCATCCCAGCCGGAATCCCGAAGCGCTGCGCCAGCGACTGAAATGAACGGAGCGCGAGCGTTTCCGTCACGACGCGGTTTGTCCGAATCTCGATCCGCCGGATTTTTTTGAGAATCTCGCGGGGAATCATGGGAAGGCAGAATGATGAATGCAGAATGAAAAATTCGCGTATGCGATTCTCATAATTTTTTCAATTCGTTGACGTGGCGGCGAAGTTGTTCAACGGTCAGCGGCGGTTCAGACTGGTGAATCATCGCGTGACAATTCGGGCAAACAGGAATTAAATCCGCAACCGGATCAATCTTGTATTCTTTGCCGACTTTTCCAATTGGAACGACGTGATGAACGTGAATGAATCCTTTGCCGAGAGCGCCAAAAACGTGGCCAAAATCGAATCCGCAGACGGTGCAAACATGACCATGATGCGCGATGCAAGCTGCGCGAGCTTTGGCACTGCGCTCGTAAGCGTTAATCGTGACGGTGAGCCGAGCGCCTTCAGAATATTTTTGTGGTGTAGAAAGCTCCTCTGCAAGCGGGCTAGTAACGCTGGCGTCAGCAGCATACCAATCAGTGCCAACCCTCGTTAGCGTCCTCTCAGTAAGCTTTGGGGTAAATCCCCCAATTTTTGCACGCTTTGCACGGCCATCATTATCGCCAATATCTGCACGCTCCATTGGAAAGGTTTTCAAACGGTATCCCCCTTCCTCAATCAGCCGTATGTGTTCCCGTGATTGGTCGTAGCCCGCTTGTTTGTGTCCTCGCGGTCTTGCCCAATCCTCGGAAAAAATTCTCGCGGTTCTGCCTTTCGTATCTCTGTCCCAAGCTCCGAAGATTATGAAGCGTTCGGACTCGTTGATAAACGACCAGCTCCACTGCCAGTTCTTGCAGGTCGCCCCGTGAGATTCGATGAATTCTCTTCGATTCATTTTACGCTAGGCCTGATTTTTCTGCATTCTTCATTCATCCTTCTACCTTCATTTTCACGGCACCGGCAGTTCATCGAAAATCTTCTGGATGACCGTTTCGCTGGTCTTTTCCTCGGCTTCAGCTTCGTAGGTAATGGCCACGCGGTGACGCAGCACGTCCATGCCGATGCTTTTTACGTCCTGCGGCGTGACATAACCGCGGCCTTTCAGGAACGCGTAGGCCTTGGCGGCGAGTGTCAGGTTGATGGTCGCACGCGGTGAGGCGCCAAGTTGGATGAAGTCTTTGACCTGGATTTTGTAGTGGTCGGGGTCGCGCGTGGCGCAGACGAGGTCCACGATGTAGTCCTTCACCTTGTCGTCCACGTAGATGTCATTGATGACTTCGCGGGCATTGAGAATGTCCTTCGGTTCAACGACGGCGTGAGTTACGGGTGTGCCGGACGTGCGCGCCATCAGGTCGAGAATCTGTCGTTCTTCGGCGCGCGATGGGTAACCAATCTTGAGCTTGAGCATGAACCGGTCAACCTGCGCCTCGGGCAGCGGATAAGTCCCCTCATGCTCGATGGGATTTTGCGTGGCGAGCACGAGGAACGGTTCTTCGAGCTTGAAGGTCTGTTCGCCGATGGTGACCTGTTTTTCCTGCATTGCTTCAAGCAACGCGCTTTGGACCTTGGCGGGTGCACGGTTGATTTCGTCGGCGAGGATGAGGTTGGCGAAGATGGGGCCTTTGCGTGTGCTGAAGCCGCCGGATTGCGGGTTGTAAATCTGTGTGCCAATGACATCGGCGGGCAGCATGTCCGGCGTGAATTGCAGCCGCGCAAATTTAACGCGAATGCAGTTCGCCAGCGATTTGACGGCCAGCGTCTTGGCGAGGCCGGGCACGCCTTCGAGGAGGACGTGGCCATTGGCGAGCAGGCCGATGACGAGCCGCTCGGTGAGATAAGTCTGGCCAACAATGACCTTGCCGAGTTCGTTGAATAGCGGATGAGTGAATGCGCTTGCTTCTTTAACTGCTTCGTTGATGGCGTTGATTTCAGTGTTCATGTGCTTTCTAAAAACATTTTTTGTGTCTGATGCAAATCAGACAACAAGCTCTTGCCTGCGTTCATCAAATTTACCTGGTGGGGCGAGACTACTGGCGAGCCGTTTTGAAAATTGCCCCGGCTCGCGAGGACGCTCGCCCCACCATAGAATCGTTCACGCGCCGGGCAGAATCTCAACTTGCTTCACCGCCAGCCAGCCGATTTTTCCAGCGCCATCACTGACCTGCAGCCAGTCACCGTGCCGGTCCATGACCGCCAGTTCCGCGCCGTCGTGGGCCGTGAATGCGCTTTGTGCCTCGTCGAACGGCCCGCTGCGCGCCGTCGCCTCCGTTGAAACCACCACAGCGGTTTGCTTGCTAAAATGTTCCGCCGCCTGCAAGCCCAGCGCCGCGCCGGACAAAACCGTCAACGCGGCGAAAAGGGATGTTGCATTCTTCAGTTTCGCGCCGAGCGCGGGACGGATTTGTCGCGCGGCGAGCAAAATTAACGTCAGCCAAAATGCAGTCGCTGCGAGCAGCGTCCACTCGTTGAGCGTCAACTGCCCGAGCCATCCCGCAATACGGGACCAGCGACTTTCGTGCAGCGTCGCGTCCTGGACTTGACCGCGGACGAATGCAAGATTCGCGCGCACTTCCGCGTCGCGTGGCGAGAGCAACGCCGCCCGCCGATAAGCGGCGATGGCCGCGCCCGGATGGCCGGATTTGAATTCCGCGTTGCCACAGTTAAACAGCAGCGCTGACGATTGCGCGCCCGTTTTCAAAATATTTTCGTAAATGCCTGCGGCATCGGCAAACTTCCCTTCGGCGTAAAGTTTGTTGGCCATCTTGAAATCAGCCGCGCCATCCGCCGCGAAAATGTTTCCGGTGGAAATCAGCGCGAATAACAAACTCAAAACCCTGTAGGAGCCGAGGTGACGAGGCTCAAAATTAAATCGGAAACCAGAAATTGGATATCGGGAATAAGCCAGAGACTCCTTACGTCGTCTCCTACAAAGGTAAAATAAAAACCACTTTTTCATG
>JBEKJN010000301.1:0-3451 GCA_050011235.1 Verrucomicrobiota bacterium
ATCGGAATGCCGGCGTCCACCAGCGCCTTCACTTCACGCACGATGTAATCGAGCGCCGCCGGGTCGCCGGGGCCGTTGGACAGAAAAATGCCCGCCGGTTTGTGCTTGAGCACGTCGGCGGTGGACGCCGTCGCCGGCAAAACCTGCACGCTGAAACCGTGCTGCCGCAGCCGGCGCAGAATGTTGTATTTCAGTCCGTAATCAAGGGCGACAACGGGAATGTCCGCGGGCGGCAGCGGCTTGCGATTTTGCCGGGCGTCAACGGTCGCATTGCCGCGCGCCAGGTCAAACGCCCCGCTTTGCTCGTCCTTTTCATCCCAGCGAAACGCTTTCTTGTGCGTGACTTCCTTGACGTAATCCACGCCCACGAAGACGAATTCCTTCGCGCGGCGCACGGCCTCCTCGTCCGGGATGTTTTCCGTGGAAATAAATCCGTTCATCGCGCCGCGCACGCGGAGTTTTTTGGTCAACGCCCGCGTGTCAAGGCCTTGAATTCCCGGGACGCCGTTTTTCTCCAGATATTCCGCGAGCGAAAAATCCGCGCGCCAGTTGCTGACGACCGGCGAGAGTTCGCGGACGACGAAGCCGGCGACGTGCGGCTGCCACGATTCCACGTCCACGGCGTTGACGCCGTAATTGCCGATGAGCGGATAGGTCATCGTGACAATCTGGCCCTTGTAGGACGGGTCGGTGAGGATTTCCTGGTAGCCGGTCATCGACGTATTGAAGCAGACCTCGCCGCACGCGGACGCGCCTGCGCCGAAACCCTGCCCATGATACACCGAGCCATCTTCAAGTGCCAGTATTGCTTTCATTGCCAGTCAACGACCGCGCGCGATGCTAGGCACGCGGCGCAGCGGGTCAAGCGTGAAGCAAAAATTTTCACGCCGCAACCGCTTCGGCCTTTTCGGACCAGACGATTTTGCCGCCGACAATTGTGGCCACGGCCCGGCCCTTGAGTTTCCAGCCGTAGAACGGGCTGTTGGCCGATTTGCTCGCCGTCGCCGCGCGTTCGAAAATCCATTCGCGGTCGGGATCGAAAACCGTCACGTCCGCGTCTGCGCCGGCACTCAGCGTGCCCTTATTCAAATTGAGCAACCGAGCCGGGTTGACCGTGAATTTTGCTATCAAATCCGGCAATGAAATCCGTCGGGCATGGACCAGTTGCATCAGCGAAAGCGCCAGTTCGGTTTCCAGTCCCGTGATGCCGAACGGTGCGTAGTCGAATTCCACTTCCTTTTCATAATCGCAGTGCGGCGCGTGGTCGCTGCACAAAATTTCAATCGTGCCGTCGGCCAGGCCTTCGAGAATTGCCTCGCGGTCGCGCGCGGAGCGCAACGGCGGGTTCATTTTGAAATTGGTGTCGTATTTCGGCCACTCAGTGAAGTTCGGAGTTCGAAGTTCGGAGTTCGGAGTTCGGAAAATTTGTTTCCCATCGTTGCCCCAGAATTTTTCACTGCCGGCCACGGCGGCATCGGTCAGCGTGAAATGGTGCGGACACGCCTCGCCGGAAATCGGCACGCCGCGTTTCCTCGCCTCGCGCAGCAATGCGACGCTGCCCGACGCACTCAGGTGCTGGCAGTGGACTTTTGCGCCGGTGAGTTCCGCGAGCAGGATGTTCCGCGCCACAATGACTTCCTCGCCCGCCGAGGGCCAGCCGCGCAAGCCGAGCACGGTGCTCCAATAACCCTCGTGCATCACGCCGTCGGTCACGAGCGAATAATCCTGGCAATGGTCCATCACCGGCAGATCGAACATTTTGGCGTATTCGCACGCGCGGCGCATGAGTTCGTTGTTCTGCACGCAATGGCCGTCATCGGTGATGGCCACGACGCCGGCGCGTTTCAGGCCGCCAATCGGGGCGAGTTCTTCGCCGGCAAGGTTGTTGCTGATGGCGCCGGCCACGAAGACGTTGACGATGCCCTGCTGCGCGGCGCGTTCGTGGATGAGCGCGACGGTGCCGGCGTTGTCAATCGCCGGCGACGTGTTCGGCATGCAGACGACGGAAGTGAATCCGCCGCGCGCGGCGGCGGCAGTGCCGGTGGCGAGGGTTTCCTTGGACGTTTGTCCCGGTTCGCGCAAATGGACGTGCAGATCAATCAAGCCGGAACAAACCACCAGGCCGTTGACCGCCATTCGTTCGGCGTCGGGCGGCGCCATTTTCGCCGCGTCCGCGCCGACCGCCGCGATTTTGCCCTCCGAAATTAAAACGTCTGTTTTTGCGTCGAGACGGTTGGCCGGGTCCACGACGCGCCCGCCGGTGAGAAGCAACGCTGCCATGCGCGGCGACGATACACGCATGGAATTGACAAGGCAAGCATGGGGATTATGATTCAACGCGCAGCAAGTCTTGCAGGCTCGCCGCGTCAGCCTTCGCTCTTTGAGCTTCGGCTCGACAAGCCGATTAAAATTTGATGAAATGGCTTTGGGCTTGCCGCGCCGAAGTGCAGCGTAGGCGGGCGTAGTTCAATGGTAGAACGGAAGCCTTCCAAGCTTCACACGTGGGTTCGATTCCCATCGCCCGCTCCATTCTTGATTTTACTCAATGAAATCAATTGTTTTATGAGTTTTAAGACTTTCAAAAAGTGCCAGTGCTAAAGCCTAGTGCTAAAATGTTTGAGGATGTCAGGATTCGATTTTAAGGCTTTCCAGCATGGACGCGCGGTTTGAAGGTCAATCCCGTGTTTCCAGCGCGGCAGGCGGGCGCGTAGGCTCGCGGGCAGCATAATTTGGGGCACTGGCTTCGCATCTTTCGATGAACGCGAGGATGCTGGCCAGATGGAAAAGCCGGACGCCCTTGATGCGTCCCGGTTCACGGATGGAGACGGAACGGATAAAACCTTTTGCCGCCCACTCGTAGAGCTTCGGGCGTGAACAGCCGGAATAAAACTCATGCCCGTATTTTGGCGCTCTCACCCATACCGGCAAATGGCCGTCGCGCTCGGCTGCCAGTTGTGCGGCGCGGGACGTAGCGGATTGATTGCGTTGATCAAAATCGTTCATGGCCGCATTTTCCCAGACTGCCAGAGTCGTCTTGTGCGATTTCCGCACAGGTTGAAGGCTCGGCTTTGTCATACTGAACAATTTTTGTCCTGATTTTTTTCATGGCGGCATTTTCTCATATTGCCAAAGCCGCTTTGTTCGGTTTTGGAACAAAATGAATTTGGCCTCTTTCCATCCTGAATGATTTGCAAATGACGATTCGGAAAATGAAATCCCCCGGCGTTTAGACTGTCCGGCTTGCCTGTGTGCGCGAGGAAATCCGACAGACAAAACATCTTTGCTTTGAGGCTGTGAAATGCAATGCAGCGAATCCAAAAAACACGTCCTGTTAGACACACTAAGCCAAGCAGCAAGGCATCCTATTCGGCTGCCAATAACACAGCGCACGCGTTACCCCTTAGCTGGATAAGGTTTTTATGTCTCGCGTGATGTTGCGCGAAATGCTGCG
>JBEKJN010000302.1:0-3449 GCA_050011235.1 Verrucomicrobiota bacterium
TCCGTCGCACCTTCCGGGAACGGCGCGATAAAGGTGACGCGGTCGAGCGTGCGCTGGACGGAGGCATCCAGACCGGGGTCGCCCGAGGGCGTGAGGACGCGGGCGGAAATCACCGTGCCGTCACTGGCGATGGTGACGGTGACTTTGACATTCGCTTCGTCGTTGGCGGCATCATCGGGCGGCTGCCAGGCCTGCTCATAGACGCTCTTTACCACGGAGGCATAGTTGGCGTAAGCCACGCTGCTGTTACCGGGCAGGTCAATCGTTGTGCCCGAAGACAAATTGGATCGCAACGTCCGGAGCGCGTTGTTTACCGCCCGCGCTTTTTGCCGCGAATTATCAGGAGCCGGTGAATTTTTCGGCGCAGTACGCGTGACCAATTGTGTATTGATTTGAATTTTCGGTTTTTCCTCGGGCTTTGGCTCCGGCGTCAGCGCCTTCACGATTTCCTTGATGGGTTCCGGCGTTTCCACTTTAGGTGGTGCGGGCGGCGTGACGACGGGTTGTGGCGGCGGCGGTTGCGGTGCGGGTTGAACCACCGGCGGCGGCGGCTGGGCATTGCGCACACCGCTGTTGAACGCTGCGTCAATCAGATTGGCCGGGATGACATCAAGAATCTGCAGGTCGTCAGCTTTGGGTTTCGGCGCGAAGAAGCCGGGGCCAACGATCAAAATCACGAGCAGCAGCAGGTGAAAGCCCACTATCGTGATCGCACATTTTTTTTGCAATCGGTTCATTTTGCCGGTTCGGTGCGGATTGAATAGCGCGTGATGCCATAGCGCTGGCAGCCATCAAACAACGCCGCGACGTTTTTGTAGGGCCCGTCCTCGTCCGCGCGGATGTAAACAATGAGGTTCGGGTTCGTGCGGGATTCCGCCGCCAGCCGCGCCATCAATTCGTTGAACGGCATCCGTTGCTTGTCGAGCGCATAAACGCCCGTGTTGCTGATTTCGACGGTGCGGATGTCGTGTTTGTTCACCGATTTGTCCGGCTGGCCGCCGCGCGGGAGCTTGAGGTTGATGCTTTGCTCCAACAGCGGCGTGGTGATGACGAAGATGATGAGCAGCACGAACGCGAGGTCCAGCAGCGGCGTGATGTTGATTTCACTCAACGTCACCAGATAACTGCGTTGTGAAAAGCGTCTCATGGCTGCCAATTATTCCTCTTCTAGGTACTCCACCTCCATTTTGGAAACCAGTTCCTGCGCGAAATTGTCGAGGCCGACGGTGAACACGCGCAAATTGTGCACGAGCCAGTTGTAGCCGAACATCGAGGGAATCGCCACCAACAGGCCCGCGACGGTGGTGATGAGCGCCGCCGCCACGCCGGGCGCCATCGCGGCCAGCGTGGCGGCGCCCTGCGGCGCCTGCGCAATGCCGCCGAACGCGCTCATCACGCCCCAGACCGTGCCGAGCAAACCGAGAAACGGCGCGCCGCTCACGGCAATGGCGAGCCAGATCAAACCGGATTCCAGTTTCAACGATTCCTGCGCGACGACGTTTTCGATGGCGCGTTTGACGTGTTCCATGTTTTTGAGCGTGACGCGTTGCTTGCGCCGGTCGCCGCCGGGACCGCGCAACCGCGCGTCCAGCTGCGTGCAGCCGGCCTGATAAACCATGAACAGCGGGCAGCCTTCGACCTGCAGGCTGCGATCGAAAATTTCCAACACGGTTTTCTGGGCGCGAAACTCGGCGGAAAAATACAGGTTCAACTTCCGGGCCCGGCGCATTTGCAGGGCCTTGGAGGTCATCACCGACCACGCGATTATTGAAAAGACGAAGAGACAGGCGATGACGGCCTTGCCTTCCGGCGTCGCCTGTTTCCAAACGTAGATGAGTTCCGCCTGATTCGAAGCGGCCCCCACGACAATGCACAAGTATCCGTTCATCATGCCGACAATTTCTCTGGTCGTGAGGAACCGATGTAGCGGCCAAGCGGCAGGCAGTCGAGCCTTTTCCCGCCGCGCAAATTATTAATCGCCGCGCGGGAAATGCCAAGTCTTTTTGCGGGAAAAATTCTCTGCGCTTGCCGGACGGGCAAAATGGCTTACAAAGAAAGCCGATGTCCCGCCCGCGTCTCATAGGACTGTTGCTCGCGCTGGTCACACTGCTGGTTTATTTGCCGGTGTGCCGCTACAACTTCGTAAATTATGACGACGGCGATTACGTCACGGAAAATCAGGTTGTTCAAAACGGCCTGACTTGGGCCGGCGTCGAATGGGCCTTCACCACCTGGCATGCCGGCAACTGGCATCCGCTTACCTGGCTTTCGCACATGCTGGATTGCGAACTGTTTGGATTGAACCCCGGCGCGCATCATCTGGTCAACGTCCTGTTCCATGCGGCCAATGTGGTTTTGCTTTTCGCGCTGCTTCTCCGGATGACGAACTCACTGTGGCCAGGCGCATTCGTTGCCGCCTTGTTCGCGTGGCATCCACTGCACGTGGAATCGGTTGCGTGGATTTCCGAACGCAAGGACGTGTTGAGCACGTTCTTCGCGCTGCTAACACTGCTGGCCTACGTGCGCCATGCAAAATCCGTGGCATGTGACGAGTGGCAAATGACAGGAACGGCAGAAACCACGGGCACACCCAACTTGTCACGTTTCGCCCGCCACCCGTCACTCTTCTATTGGCTGGCGCTGATTTTTTTCACGCTCGGGCTGATGTCCAAACCCATGCTGGTCACACTGCCGTTCGTCATGTTGCTGCTCGACCTCTGGCCGCTCAAGAGAGTGACAAGTGACAAGTGGCAGGTGGCAGGTGTTCTGCGATTGGCGTTAGAGAAGTGGCCGTTCTTTCTGCTTACGGCGATTTCCTGCGTCGTGACTTTTTTCGCGCAACGCGGCGGCGACGCGGTTGTCTCGCTGGCAAAGGTTTCGTTGCGCTATCGCCTGGAAAACGCGCCGGTCGCCGCTGTGCGCTACCTGCTGAAAATGATCCGACCGGCCGACCTCGCCGTCATATATCCGATGCCGGACAAAATTCCCGCGCTCGCCGTTGCCGCGGCTGTCACCGCTTTGATTCTCATTTCCGCCGTTGCCTGGCTCGTGCGCCGGCGCAGTCCATATTTGCTCGTCGGCTGGCTTTGGTTTTTGGGGACGCTCGTGCCGGTCATCGGCCTCGTACAGGTCGGCGGTGCGGCGCTGGCCGACCGTTACACTTACCTTCCATCCATCGGCCTGTTCATCGCCGCCGCGTTCGGCCTCCGCGATTTGGCAGACCGGTTCCGATTTCTCAAAATCCCCGTGGCGGTCGCTGCCAGTTTGATGCTCGCGGGCTGTTTGATGCTCACGGAAAACCAACTGCGCTGCTGGCGCGACAGTCAAACGCTTTTCGCGCACGCGGTGGCGGTGACGAAGGACAACGACATCGCGCACATCAATCTCGGAGTGGCACTGGAACAGCAGGGGAAATTGGATGAAGCGCTGGCCGAATATCGCGAAGCGGA